>CAZRNW010000098.1:0-3804 GCA_964601535.1 uncultured Flavobacteriaceae bacterium | reverse complement strand
AGTAACTGAAAGCCCCTTTTAAGATTGATTTGGGCCTTTTTATGGCGTTAGTTTGTTGTATAAAATTAAACGCCATGAAAAATACATTAAAAATCAACATCGCTATCCTGCTTTTAGCAATCGTAAGTTTTGCCTTAAATGCAGATAATTCAAATGTCACAGATCCGGGCATGGAAATAAAAGGTAAAATTTCTAAAAAAGCCAAAGGAAGTGGTCTTTATAAGGTTGAACTTGTTTATTCGAATACTGTAGTTGATACAAAATTCGTAGATGATGAGATGGCCTTTAATTTCACATTACCTCATAACCGTGATTATATCATTAAAATCTCTAAAAAGGGTTATACCACTAAAACCGTTAGTATAAAAACAAACACAGCTAAATACAACGATGCAAACGGCTATTACAAATATGAGTTTGTGGCGGAAATGGAGGAAGATATTACTTTAAAAAACCTGAATTCTGATTCGAAACCGGAAGAACAAATAGGGTATTTCGACCTTAAAAGAAAGTATTGCAAAAAGGTAAAACCGCTTGTAGATTAAGCCCTTGCGTTAGCCCTCGAACACCTTAACAAACATTAAATACAAAGGCTCTTTTATTGACCTAAAAATGCTAAATTTGCCCTTCAAAATTTCTCTGAAGTGGACAAAAACTCATTAATAGGTTTAGGAATAATAGCTGCAATTCTTGGTATCTGGTTATTTTTTAGCGGACCCAGCAAAGAACAACAGGCACGCGCTAAACAAAAACAAGATTCGATTGTAGCAGTACAAAAAAAATTAGCTGATGATGAGGCTAAAAAAATTGTCGCTAATACAAAAGTAACTGAAGATACTCTCAAAACTGCAGTAGTTCTTAGCGATTCTGCTATAGCTGCTTTACAAAATGATGCTTACCGTGATTTTTCTGTTTCCGCAAAAGGTACCGAAGAAATCATAACAATTGAAAATGATCTCTTAAAAGCATACATCAGCAACAAAGGTGCACAAATCATAAAAGTTGAATTAAAAAAGTACACACGCTCCGGCCAAACCGCCCCATTAATTTTATTTGATAAAGATTCCACTAATTTCTCTCTTAAATTAGATGCATACGAGCGTTCACGTATTTTATCTACCGATAGTTTTTACTTTAAGACTTCTGATAAATCAGTTGTAGTTCCGGGCTCGGGAAATAAATCCATCACTTTTAAACTGGAAACAAGCAAGCCGGGTTCGTACATCGAATTCGTTTATAGCTTAAAGGATAAAGATTATATGATAGGTTGTGATGTGCGGTTTGTGGGAATGGAAAAAATCATTTCTTCGAATGTAGATCAAATGACTTTGAGCTGGAGAATGAATTTGCCTTCGCAGGAAAAATACATTGAGAAGGAACAGGAAGCTGCAACTGCTTATTATAAATTTACAATTGATAAACCGGATTACATAAATCCGCGCACAGCTGAAGAGGAAAAACCTTTGAATGATGCACCAATTAAATGGGTGTCCTTTAAACAACAATTTTTTAACTCCACTTTAATAGCACAAACAGAATTTTTGAAAGACGGCAGTTTTGTTAAAATGTCGGGCCGCCCAAATTCAGCCACAATTGTAAAAGCATTAAGTTCTGATGTAGGTATTCCTTATAGTCATATGCCGAGTGAAAAATTCGGAATGAAATTTTATTTCGGCCCGAACGATTACAAAACTTTGAAAGGTTACGGAGATGAATTAGAACAAATCATTCCAACAGGATGGAGCATTTTCTCTTACATCAATAAATGGATGGTTATTCCCTTGTTTGATTGGTTGGGTAACATGAACATGGGCGTTGTTATTTTAATTCTAACCCTCATTGTAAAAATTGTTTTACTGCCGATAGCTTACAAAACTTATATGTCTGGCGCACGCATGCGTGTTTTAAAACCGGAAACAGAAGCTATCAATGCGAAATACAAGGATGGCGACCCAATGAAAAAACAACAGGAAACAATGGCCTTGTACCGTAAGGCCGGCGTTAATCCCTTGTCAGGTTGTATACCTTTATTATTACAGTTCCCAATTTTAATTGCCTTATTCGCCTTTATCCCTGCTGCAATCGAATTACGCCAGAAGGGGTTTTTATGGTGCGATGATTTATCAACGTACGACAGCATTTGGACTTTCGGAAAAGTTTCTATCATCAATAGCATTTATGGCGATCACGTGAGTTTATTCGCGGCCTTAATGTTCGTGTCGACGATTATTTACACCTGGATGAACAGCGCGATGTTACAACCACAGCAAAGCACACAAATGCCGGGAATGAAATTCATGATGTATTTTATGCCGGTGATTTTCTTAGCGGTTATGAACAGTTACGCTGCAGGTTTAAGCTGGTATTATTTCTTAGCGAACATGATTACCTTTTTGCAGACTTATGCATTCAAATGGGTGATTGATGATAAAAAAATCCGCGCGAAGATTGACGAGAATATGAAGAAGCCGGTGAAGGTTTCTAATTTCCAGAAGAAACTCGAACAAATGACGAAGGAACGTCAGCAATTGAGTTCTGGTAAGAAGAAGTAAATAGTAAGTGGGACTTCGATTACGCTCAGTCACCGCTCATTCAAAAATAGTATTCGTTAGAAATGGTGGCTGAGCGTAGCCGAAGCCACATAAGCAATTTTACTTCCTCTCTGAAAGCAATTTCGCTTCTTTCACATCAATGCGTTGTCCGTTTTTAAAGGCGACAACGAAACAATCTTTAAATCCTGCTTCAGCTAATTTTTTCTGATGTTTAAAAGCTTCGCCTGAGGTTTTAAAATTACCGGAGGTGTATTTTAAAAAACTTCCTACTTTGTAATAAGCGCCGTTTTCTACTGCGCTGAATTTACTTTCTTTTAAATCTAATTCCTTGTCGCTGCTCGCGAACTGCACTTTGAATGCGATTACATCAACACCTTCATCACTAATGCCCGGTTTAAATTCTTTTGGTTTCTCTTCTGCAATTTCTTTATCTTTCACAGGCGTTTCTGCTTTTACACTGTCTTTCTTCGAATTGTTTTTATAATTCTCAACTATTTCTTTTACATCTTTTGGGGCTTCTTTTTCTTTTTCCGGTTCTTCCTTTTTGGTTACTGAGATTGTCGAAGTATCAGGTTGTTTTACCTCAGGATTTTTCGGTGCGTCTTTTATGACAGTTTTTGTTGTATCTTCTTTTGCTCCGTCTTCTTCTTCAACTGTAAAATCTTCTTTCACGGGTTTTCCTGTATTGCCGGCTTCCAGATTTTCATTCTTCAGCGGCTCCATGTTTTCAAATTCATCATCATACTCTTTTTTCTTTCCTTCAACTTCATCTTTAAATTTCCTGAAACCGTTAAAAATACTGGTTGCAATATATTTTTGTCCTTTTTCAGAACCTAAAAATTGTTCTTCCAATGGATTCGTTAAATAACCAATTTCTGTCAAAACACTCGGCATCGCAGTCCGCCACAGCACCCAAATACTTTGTCGGTGCACGCCTTTATCAACACGTCCTGATTTTTTTGAATACTCCGATTGAATTTTTAATCCCAGCTGCGCACTTTGAATCACATATGCGGAAGTATAATTACTCATGATGATATAACTCTCTTCACTCTCCGGATCAAAACCTTCGTATTTTTTTTCGTAATTGTCTTCCAATAAAATTGCGGAGTTTTCGCGTTGTGCGACTTTCATTGTTCCTTCTTCATTTTTTAAACCCATCACATAAGTTTCACTTCCAAACGGAATGGGATTAATGGTTTCAACGGGAATGCGTTTCCCTCTTTTATTAGTGAAAGTTTTAACGCGCATC
>CAZRNW010000097.1:468-9551 GCA_964601535.1 uncultured Flavobacteriaceae bacterium | reverse complement strand
CACCGCAGAGCATAAATATCAAATGTGTACCAAATGTGTAATGGATACTTCATCCTCCATTATTACGTTTGATAAGGAGGGGGTTTGTAATTTTTGTAAGGAGTATAAGGAATTGGCTGATATTACCATTAACCGTCCGGAGGCTATAAAGAAAGCTGAATTGGATGCTTTAGTAAGAAAAATAAAGGAAGAGGGAAAAGGTAAGCCTTATGATTGTATAATAGGATTGAGTGGAGGAGTTGACAGTAGTTACGTAGCATACATAGTTAAAGAATTAGGATTGCGTCCGCTGGCTGTTCACTTTGACAATGGATGGAATTCGGAATTAGCAGTGAAAAATATTGAAAATATTTTAAATGTTTGCGGTTTTGATCTTCAAACCTATGTTGCTAATTGGGATGAATTCCGTGATCTGCAACTGGCTTACTTAAAAGCATCAGTTATTGATATTGAAGTATTGAGCGACCATATGATTGTAGCTACGCTTTATAAACTTGCTAATAAATACAAAGTAGATTATATCATTGGCGGAACGAACGTTTCAACTGAAGCTATCTTGCCTTCAGATTGGGTGTACCGTAAAACAGATCTTGTGAATTTACTGAACATTCATAAAAAATTCGGAAAAGTTGCTTTAAGGAAATATCCAAAGATTGGCTTCTTTCAAAGGATGTACTATAATGAATTCAAGAGCATAAAATTCGTTGAAATTTTGAATCTCCTCCCTTATAATAAGGATGATGCCAAAAAACTGATCATAGATAAATTCGGCTGGCGTGATTACGGCGGGAAGCATTACGAATCTAATTGGACAAAATTTTACCAAGGCTATATTTTACCAAAGAAATTCGGGTTGGATAAACGCAAAGCACATTTAGCAACCCTGATTAATTCAGGACAACTAAGCCGGGAACAAGCTTTAGCGGAATTAGCTAAACCAAGCCTTCCTCCGGATGAAGAAAAAACATTAGTGGAATATGTTTGTGTGAAATTGGGATTATCATTGGACGAATTCAATAAGATTATGTCTGAGAAACCAATTCCCCATCAGTTCTATGGGACAGAAAAAACAGACAAAAAGATAAAGATCGCTCTAAGAATAATTAATTTCTTCTTATGGCGGATTAAGAAGCGATTAATCTACCTTCATTAAGAATGAAAATCCTTTATTTGTTTTGTGATGGTACTCTTTCTGAAGGTGTAATTTCAAAGGTGAAGTCAAAAATTAAAGGATTAAATAATCTTGGATTGGAAACAAAAGGTTTATTTATCACTCCAAATATAAAAAAAGAGGAATTCAATAAAGAAGAGAATATAAGATATGTTCCATTTGTTTACGAGGACCTTCACAGCATTTATAACCGCAGATACATCAGAAATTACAGATGGCTCTTCAATTATAATAACTATTTGAAACAATTATATAAACTGATTGAAGTTGAATTGAAAAAAGAGAGTTTTGATAAAATTATTTTCAGATATCCTCTTTCAAACAAGTATTTATTGAAATTATCAAAGAAGTACCGCGATAGAATCGTTTTCGAACACAATACTATGGAACTGGAAGAAATAGCTTCTAATGGTTTAAATGATGAGGTTACTAAATTGGTATATAACTACGAAAAAAAGTTTGGCCCCGCGGTTTTAGCTAATTCAAAAGGAATTATTGGTGTTACAAACGAGATATGTAAATATGAGATAGAACGCTGTAACAATAAGAGTATTAAAACTGCGACTATTTCGAATGGTGTTGAAGTAAATGGATTTCCTCTCAGAAAAAAACCTGTTTACGATGGGAAAAGCCTTAATCTTTTAATGCTATGCGGATCAGCCGTGACTTGGCATGGTGAAGATCTGATCATTAAGGCTATTTCAAAGTATAAAGGTTCTGTTGCAGTTAATTTTTATGTTGTAGGAAATGTATTAGAGTCTTCTAAAAAATTAGCAACTGAATTAAATCTGAATGCTCAGGTAAAATTCATCAACTCTTTAAAAGGACCTGAATTGGATAAGCTATTTAACGAAATGCACATTGGCATAGGAACTCTTGCGCTGGGAAGAAAGGGATTAAAAGAGGCCGTTCCTTTGAAAGTACGAGAGTACATGGGCAGAGGAATACCTTTTATGATTGGTTACACAGATCCGGATCTTGTTGGGAATTCATCTTTGTCTGATGTTTGCTATAGTGTAGGAGCAAAAGACATTTCAATTGAAAATTTAATAGAATTTACTTCTAAAGCTTATAAAATTAGCGATCATGAATCTTTACTTAGACAAGAAGCAATGAAGCTCGTGGATGTTAGTGTAAAGACAAAAGCACTTCATGATTTTATTCTGCGATTGAATTAATTGTGAAAAAAGATCTGATTTTATTTACGAACGGTTTTCCTTGTGTTAAGGAAGGAGAAGAATTTTTAGAAGCGGAACTTAAATTATTAGCATCTAAATTTGAATCAATTATTATTTATGTTTTGAATGAAAGCGAGATTTGCAGAGCGATTCCTTCCAACGCAAAAGTTAAATTTCTTAGGGCTGACCCGTCATTTAAAGTAAGGAACGTAATCCTTAAACATGGTTTGACTTTACTTAGTATTCAAAAGGAAGATGAAAAAGACCCTATAGCTAAAACGGCAATCAGTAAGTCTAAAAGCTTCTATAGAAACGTGCTTATCGGAAATTTTTTATTGAAACGGGCTTTAGAGAAGGAATTGGAGTGTGTTGATCTTAAAAAAACAAAGCTATATAGTTATTGGTGCGGACCCTGGTTTGATATTTTAATGTTATTGAATAAAAATATTACGGATGGAATTACCTTTAGGGCACATGGTTACGATTTCGATGTTGAGCAACGCTCCGAAAAATATATTCCTTACAGGAATTATTTGATAAAGAAACAACCATTCATCTCATTCGTATCGCAGTTCGGATACGATACCTATACTCAAAAATACCCCGGATTCACAAATAAAACAATGAACCATTTAGGAGTTGTTGAACAAAGCCAGAATATTCAGCAAGAAACAAAAGAAATCACCATCATTTCTTGTTCAAGTTTAATTGCTTTGAAAAGAGTTCATTTGATAGTAGAAGTATTGAAAAACCTTTCAGCTAATGTGAAATGGATTCATTTTGGCGACGGGCCTTTAATGAAAGAAGTAGCAGAGAAATCAAAAACCTTAGGCCAGAATTTTAAAGTTGAGTTCAGGGGATATGTTTCTCATCATGAAGTAATAAATTATTACAGGAATAATCAGATTGATCTTGTAATGAATGTAAGTGAACTCGAAGGCATTCCTGTTTCTTTAATGGAGGCAATTAGTTTTGGTATTCCGGTTACAGGCTGTAAAGTATGCGGTGTTCCTGAGATTGTAACATCGGAAACAGGTTTTTTGTGGGAAAGAAATTTTGACCCTAAGAGGGCAGCGAAACAGTTGAGTGAATATTTCGAAAGGCCTTTGGAACATAAGCAAAAGTTTCGTGAAGGCGTAAGAAGATACTGGAATGAAAATTTTAATGCAGAAAAAAACTACAGAACATTTATTAAGGATTGTCTGTTAAACTAAATGTGCGGAATCGCCGGGATAGTATCTTTTAAAGAAAATGTAAACCTTCAGCGGTTAAAGAATATGACCGATGCTATTGTGCATCGTGGTCCGGATGGGGAAGGACAATGGATAAATTCAGAAGGGAAATTGGGATTAGGGCACCGACGTTTGTCGATTATCGATTTGAGTGATAAAGCTAAACAACCCATGCATTATGGAAACAGAAGGTACACCATTACTTTTAACGGGGAGATTTATAATTACATTGAAATAAAAAAGGAACTGCTCACGAAAGGGTATCAATTTCAATCAGAGTCGGATACGGAAGTATTAATGGCGCTTTATGATTTAAAAAAAGAAAAGTGTCTTAGTGATTTGGATGGAATGTTCTCATTTGCAATCTGGGATAGTACCGAACAAGTATTATTTTGTGCACGCGACCGCTTTGGCGAAAAGCCATTTTATTATTTTAAGAATGAAAATGAATTTGTTTTTGCATCAGAAATAAAACAACTCTTCGCTGCAGGGATTCCTAAGGAAATGAATCCGCAGGTGTTGTACTATTATTTTAATTACAATACTGAAGGAAATCCCAATGAACCCGAACAAACTTTTTTTAGAAATATTGTTCAATTAATGCCTGGCTCGTATCTAAAATTAGCCCATAACAAATTAAGCATAAATAAATACTGGGAACTCGATACTAAATACACCTCTGATATTTCTTTTGAAGATGCAGTAGGAAAATTTACTGAACTTTTTAATACAGCTGTTCAGCGCCGATTGCGTTCAGATGTTCCGGTTGGCTCATGTTTGTCGGGCGGATTAGATTCTTCTTCAATCGTTCTTTCCATTGATAAGATGAAAGCGGAAGGGCAAATTCAAAAAACGTTTTCTGTACGTTTCAAAGATTTTGATAAAGATGAAGGAAAATACATGGCCATGGTAGCGCAAAAAGCAAAATCAGTTCAATACCATGAAACCTGGCCAAGCGAAAAAGATTTCACAGATTCAATTTCAACCATTCTTAAATTCCAGGATGAACCCTACGGTGGTGCAAGCGTAATGGCACAATATCACGTAATGCTACTGGCGAGGAAAAATGATGTCACTGTTCTCATTGATGGACAAGGTTCGGATGAGTACCTCGCAGGTTATACACCTTACCTGACAACCTATTTAAATCAATTGTATGGTCATTCCGGCAAATACGCTATAGAAAAAGAAAAAATAAAAGAATATCACGGGCTTGAACACCATCTGAGTTTTAATGGAAAAATGCAGTTAAAATACCCTGTGTTATTTGCAGCTGCAAGTAAAACTAAAAATGCTATCGTGCCGTCAGAAAAAAGAGGATCGAATGCAACCAATGTTCTTCATCCTGATTTTAGTAAGGAAATTCAAAATGGATTGGACCCATTTCGTGGAAAAGCAAATAATAATTTAAGGCAAAGCGTTTATAACATCATTAATGGTATTCCTTTTAATGCCCTATTAAGGTATGCCGACCGTAACGCAATGGCCCATTCGGTAGAAGTACGTTTGCCTTTTTTGTTTCACGAATTAGTGGAGTTTGCCAATAGTTTACCCGATCATTATAAGATTCATGAAGGATGGACAAAGTATATTCTTAGGAAAAGTATGGAACCTGTTCTTCCGAATGAAATTACATGGAGAAAGGACAAAATTGGTTTCGCAGCACCTCAGGATAACTGGTTTAATTCAAAAAATGTACAAGAGCAGGTAATGGAAGCTAAATCTGCTTTGAAGAAAAATAAAATTATTGCTGCTTCAGCTGAACCTGACCAATGGAAAAGTCTGATGGTATATTTAACCTGTAACAATGGCTAATATTGCATTTTTGTTCATAGGTGTAAGTGATATTTCCGGTGGTGGTGGAGCAGAACGTTTTTTCTCGGATTTTTTAAAGGATTATCAGGATGCAAACGGAAAGCATAAGCTATTCATGATCACCGATCAAATTTCGAAGGAGAATTTTAATAAAGTGGATAAACTGAAAGATTGCAAGAATGTTCTCTCTTTCAAAATTATGAATAACCGTTTCAAAGACCGGTTGGAATACTGGCAATTGGCGAAACTTATTATAAAAAACAGAATTAAAGTGTTACAAATTCCGCTTTACGGTATGCATTATTACGAAGTAGTGAAGAAGATTGATAAATTACCAAAGGCTTTCCGTCCCAAAATCGTAATTACAATAACAGATAGTTTCCTGTCCCATTATTATTTCGATAAGGAAGATAAAATTTACAATTACAAAAAAATGTTTGGTCCGCTTTTCGATAATGTGAAGATTGATGCGATAATCAGCTGGTACAAATTATTTAAAGAGTGGGCAATTGAAAAAAAGGTGGTAAAGAGTGAGCCCGAAATTTTCGTGATTAATTCAAGATACACCGGTAAAAAATTTCCTGAAAAATTTAATAAGAAAAACAGAATCGTTTATGCCTCTCGCTTAACAAGGGCTAAAAAACCATTAATGCTTATAGAAGCCATTCATATTTTAAAGCAAAACCAATTTAATTTCAGCGATTGGAAATTTGTTATTTACGGAAAAGGCGAGCTTGAAAACGACATAAAAGCTAAGGTAAATGAGTATAATCTTAATGAACTAGTAGAGTTAACGCATCATCACGATCTTACCGAAGCATTTAGCGAATCAAAATGTTTTGTTTCGACACAGGATTTCGAAAATTTTCCTTCTTTAGCAATGAACGAGGCCATGGCCGCAGGAAATGCAATTATAGCCCGGAATGTAGGACAAACTGAATTGTTTGTTAAAGATGATAAGAATGGACTGCTATTAAAGGAAGATAATGCAAAGGGTTTGGCCCACGCAATAAATGAGTTTATCAGTAATCAGGCCATGCAAGAGAGAATGGGGGCAGAAAGTATTAAGTTAACAAAAGAGGTACATACCTTTTCAAATTTTCAAACACAAATGGATAATTTTTGGGATACTATTTTAAATAAGAATTAATATGACAAATTTCGAAATCAGAAAAAAACGCGTACTCATTTTAGCCCCACACACCGATGACGGTGAATTAGGTTGCGGCGGTACAATAGCAAAATTGATTGAAGACGGTAATGATGTATATTGTGCCGCATTTTCGGCTTGCCAGCAATCTGTATTGAAAGATTTTCCTTCCGATATTTTAATTACAGAGGTAAAATCAGCGGCAAAGATTTTAGGTATTAAAAGTGAAAATCTGTTTCTATATGATTTTCAGGTAAGAACCTTCAGCTACAAACGTCAGGAAATTCTGGATAAACTTATTGAATTGAAAAATAAAATTAACCCGGAAGTTATTTTCATTCCCAGTGTAAGTGACCTGCATCAGGATCATTCTACGATCGCCAATGAAGGATTAAGGGCATTTAAACAATGCACTGTTTTGAGTTATGAAATTCCATGGAATAATATTTCGTTTAATACAAGTTGTTTTGTAAAGCTGGAACAAAGACATTTAGACATTAAGGTAAAAGCCATTCAGGAATACAAATCACAAGCACACCGCGGTTATATCAATGGCGAATTTATTAAATCCTTAGCATCGGTAAGAGGCGTGCAAGTTGGCGTAAGTTATGCTGAAACTTTTGATGTAGTCCGCCTTATTTTGTAGATGGAAATTCTAACTAAAAACTGTGTCTCCGAATATATTAATGACCTGATGCGGATATCCATGCAGTTAGAAGGCGATTACTGGAACATTGAGCATTATAATTCTGATTTAAACAGAAAATGGGAACTCAGTTATTGCGAGATAAAAGACAAAAAATTAATCGGGTTTATGATTGTATCTGATAAAGGTGAGTCGCATCATTTGCACAGAATAGCCATTGACACAAAACATAAGGGAAAAGGACTGGGAAGAGAGTTTATGAAAATATTCATGGAGAACGCCCGAAAAGAAAAAAAGAAAGCAACCTTAAAAGTGCATCCCGCCAATAAACACGCCATTGATGTTTATGAGCATTATGGCTTTGTGAAGGAAGGAAGTGATAAGGAAAATCTGACCTACGTTTTGAAATTTTAAAATGACAATCGCTATTCATCAGCCGAATTTTATCCCCTGGATTGGTTATTTTTTTAAAATCAGCCGCTGCGATGTATTTGTTTTGCTTGATAATGTGCAGTACACCAAAAACGGATTTATTAACCGGAACAGAATTAAAACACCGCAAGGTGAAAATTGGTTAACCTTGCCTGTTGTTCAGTCGGGAAAATTTGGTCAGGATATTAAAGACACCAAAATTTTCAACAAAGAGTATTCGGTTAAAAAAGTAATAGCGACAATTGCTTCGAATTATAAAAAAACTCCTTATTTCGATAAATATTTTACTGAGATAAGTGATATCTTAAATAAAAGTAACGATGATCTTTGTCAGCTGAACAGTACACTTATTAAATGGGTTGTGACTGATCTTGATATCAAAACAAAATTGATTTTCGCTTCTGAATTAGATACAATTTCAGGCGAGAGCACTGAAAGACTGGTATCCATTTGTAAAAAACTGAATGGCACTGATTATTTAGCAGGTTTTGGTTCTAAAAAATATCAGGATGACCATTTATTTACTGCAGAAAATATTAATGTTATTAATACACCATTTAAACACCCGTCCTACCCGCAAGTGTGGGGCGAATTTTTGCCAAGCATGTCAATAATTGATTTGTTATTCAATTGCGGACCGGAAGCAAAGACCATTCTCAATAATTCAATTTAATGCAAGTCAACAAGCATCTTTATTTTTTCACCAATACATTTCCATTCGGGGGTGAATCGTTTGTGGGTAATGAGATAGAGGCGGGCTCTGAGTATTATAAAAAGATTACCATTTTCCCTTCAATTGGCGGAGATATAAGTAAAATTCATTTACCTGAAAACGTTCAAGTAGAAGTTCTGAGTAAACAGACAACTGTTTCTAAACTGAAATTGCTTTTATCAAATTTAGGCCTTGTGTTTACTATTTTTTATCTTGATTTTAGCAGGAATTCAGATAAGTCGGGCGTAATAAAAAAGTTCAGATATGCATTAAGTCTTTTGTTGCAAACTTTAGCGGTTAGCCAAATTCTGGAGAAAAAAATAAAGGAAGATCCAACTGAAAAACAATTCGTTTCTTTCTGGATGGACGAATGGGCTTTATGTTTATCTGTATTGAAATATAAAAAAATAATTAAGGACTTTGTATTCCGTGTTCATCAGCACGACTTGTATATTGATGAACAGCCCTCGAAATACATCCCGTACCGTTTTTTTAATATGAAGATGGCCTCTGCAATTTTCCCGGATTCAAAGCGGGGCGTTGATTTTTTAAAGAAATTAAATTATTTCCCTGAAAAGATAAAAGTCGGGCATTTGGGTGTGACAGACAAAGGAACAAATCCTTTTGACAGCTCGGAGTATACAATTGTTTCCTGTTCCGGTTTGATTGCGCGCAAGAGAGTTGAGTTTATAGCGGAAACTTTAATGTTAGTTGATATTCCTTTAAAATGGATTCATTTCGGTAAAT
>CAZRNW010000097.1:0-458 GCA_964601535.1 uncultured Flavobacteriaceae bacterium | reverse complement strand
TTACGCACTCAAGCAAATTAAAATATTACTATGTCAAAAAGTTTTGAAGAATTACAATTGAAATGCGAAAAATTACCTGCGAATATTAAATACGAATTGAAAGGTGATGTTCCTTACCATGAACTTATTCGTTTTTATCAAAACACCCCTGTAAGTTTATTCATCACCTTAACAAGAGCAGAAGGGCTGCCCGTATCCATTATTGAGGCAACAAGTTTCGGTATTCCTGTTTTGGCAACGGATATAATGGGAATTCCTGATGTAGTAAGTGAAAATTCGGGTATTTTAATTGAGCCAAATACCAAAAAAGAGGACATTGCTTCTATCATAAAGACCTTCAGAAACAGTGAAAAGAACACTTTAGAATATCGCAAAAAAGTTAAAGATTTCTGGCATAAAAACTTCAATTCAGAAACAAATTATTTTAACTTTAACAACTATATAAACAGTATTAATCA
>CAZRNW010000096.1:7943-9582 GCA_964601535.1 uncultured Flavobacteriaceae bacterium | reverse complement strand
TATTTTGAAGCCCTTACAAAATCTTTCGAAATCATGATTAACGGCATGGAGAAAGAACAATTTTTACGTTACCGAATGGCTTTATTACCTGCCAGTGGCTTTCAGAGTGCTCAATACAGGATGATAGAAATTTGTTCGACTGATTTTATAAATCTGGTGGATAAAGATGTGCGTGCAAATTATAAGGGGAAAAATTCAAGCATTGAAGAGATGTTTCAGAATATTTACTGGAACAAAGGAGCTACTGAATTAGCAACTGGCAAAAAAACTTTAACATTAAAACAGTTTGAAAATAAATATTCAGCGAAATTTATTGCCTTAGCCAACGAATACAAAACAAAAAATTTATGGGCGAAGTACAAAGCCTTGCCTGAAGCTGAACAAAAAAATCAGAATCTAGTAAACGCATTAAAGCAATTGGATGTAAATGTGAATATCAACTGGCCGCTCGTGCATTACAAATCAGCAGTACGTTATTTGCAAGCAAACACCGAAGACATTGCAGCAACCGGAGGAACCAACTGGCAAAAATACCTGCCGCCGCGTTTCCAAAAACGGGTTTTTTATCCTGAACTCTGGACCAAAGAAGAACTCGAAGACTGGGGTAAAGGCTGGGTGGAAACCAACGTGTTTCAGCAGAAGTAGACGATTTTGTTAAAAAAAACAAGTCTTTGTAAACTTCATGTAAAAGCAGCGTGATTTTTTAGTAGATTTATTTAAACTAAAAACTCATCAGATGAAAAAACTTTTACTTTCCGTTATTTCCATTTTTGTTTTCAGTGTATCTCAGTCACAAATTGTGATTGACACATTAGCAATGCAAAATTTCGATACACTTGCATTGTATAGTCCGAACTGGCCATTTACCGGGCCTGTTGTTTACAATACTATGGGAACTAGCCCTGCAGTTTCTTCTCCTTCAAATAGTCCTACCGGAATCGGTGGCTCTAATTCATGGGAAAGCACCACACAAAGTGCGGGACTGGTATTAACATTCAGTACAATTACAATTCCAGCAGGATATGACAGCATTCGGGCCAGATTCAGCTTAGCAGCCATGAATTTAAACAGCACGGGAGGCGGTCCGGATAATTTAGATTATGTTTTAACTGAAGTGAGTTTTAATGGCGGGCCTTATTACGCTCGTTTACGCATTAGGGGTGCAGTGGCGAACAACTGCTGGTGGCCTTATTCAGCAACAGGAAAAGCAAAAGTTTATTACCAGCCGCAAAGTGAGCAAGTGTTTGCTCCGACTAATAGCGGACTTCAAACTACGGAAGGTTACAGTTTTTGTGAGATCGTTTTTCCGCCTAGCGTAACAACAATCAGCATTAGAATGACTGGTCGTTCAAGTTCATCAACTGATACATGGTTGGTTGACAATGTTTTATTAACAGGAGAGAAATTAGCTACAGGAATTAATTCTTCAGTAAAAAATAATTCATTCAAAATTTATCCAAATCCTGCTAATGATGCAGTATACATTAACCGTATTACAAACATAAACAGTACTTTATTTGTTTATAATACCTTAGGCGAATTAGTTATTACCAAAGAGCTTTCGAAAGAAAATGAAACTATAAATATTTCTTCACTTTCTAATGGTGTATACTTCTTTAAAGTTGACGGCATTACCAAA
>CAZRNW010000096.1:0-7933 GCA_964601535.1 uncultured Flavobacteriaceae bacterium | reverse complement strand
TCACACTTGTTTTGAGAGACAAACTTATTCATGTCGGTTAAATTCATTTTAATTTTTGCAATAAGTTTTTTGCTGCCATTATTACTTTACAGTTTTCGTCCGGTATTAGTAAAAGAAATTTTGCGTGATCTGCGCTTTATAAGGATCTTTCACTTTATTGTTATGACGGTTTTAGGCAGTATTCTCTACTTAAGATCATCTCCTCAGGATTTCAATATCCATACAGTATTATTATTCATTATTTTCTGCATTGCTTTAATTTATGCAGCAGTTTTCGCCATTGTTACAAATAATATTGAAGATATTGAAGCAGACAAAATCACAAACCCCGGGCGGCCATTGATAAAAGGAAGTGTAAATCAAAAATCATATTTAATTGCCGGATTAGTTTGTCTTATTTACGCGCTTGTTATTTCATTGGTCATGAAAATGGAAATGTTTTTCGGGATTCTAGCAATATCCGTAGGATATTATATTTACTCCTGTAAACCTTTCCGTTTAAAACGAATTCCTTTTGTTTCTAAATTTATCATAGGTGTAAATACCTTTTCGGTTACCCTTTGCGGTTTCGTTATTGCAGGAGGTGTAATGACGGAATTTCCAATAATTTGGGCTATTTTTATTTTAGTACCATTATCACTCGCCGCAAATTTCATTGATTTAAAAGACACAGAGGGTGATAGATTTGCCGGCATTAAAACATGGCCTGTTATTTTTGGAGAAAGAAAAGCCAAAATTTTTATTGCTGTTTGCACCATTGCAACTTATTTAATGGCAGGTTGGCTTCTGGACAAAAACTGGGCCCTTCCTCTAAATGCCGTAGCCTTGGCGTTTCACTTGTGGTTTTTATTCAGAAAACCATATAATGAAAAAGCTGTATTTTTGATTTACATTTCATCCCTAATGGCATTAAATGTCTTGTTACTTCTGTAATCAATGAGAGTTCTGTTAAAATATTCATTGTTGTTTTTGATCTTTGTTTCGTTTACAGAACCGGATGAATCAAAAACAAAACAGGCCATTAAAAACGGAATACATTTTCTTAAAAAGATTCAACGCAATGATGGGGCAATTTGCGATTCCATTAATTCCTTGTTTGACACCTGGGAAACTATTATGGCAGCACACGCGCTTTATGATATTGAAAAAGACAGCACTGAACCATGTTTTAATAAAGCGCTGAATTATTTACGTGCGAATGAAAATCAAAAAGGTTTAATTTGTCACAATAAAAAATGTAAGCAAGCGTATTGTTTAGAAACAAGTTCCGAATATTTTCTTTTACTCATAAAATTAGGGCTAAAAGAAAAAATAAAATCAAGGCTACAGTTTATTAAAGAATTACAAAAACCAAGCGGGGAATGGGAAATCGGAAACCCGGACGTAAATGAAGAAAAGACTTTCCCGTCAGTTACCGCGTTCGTTTTACAAATTTTTTCGGAAGCAAATGAATCTCCGGCCTATCAAACAGAGGCTTATAATTGGTTAATGAATAAACAAAACATACAAGCACATTGGGGAAATACCTGGGAATATTATAACTGTCCCGCATACGCACTTTGGGCTGCCTTGCAAATTAAGACTAACAATAAACAATTTATTTCGGCCAAAGAAAGAGCCAATGCTTACATTTTAAAATCACAAAATAAGAATGGCAGTTGGAATTATGTTGATTTGAACAACATCAAAGCACCGTCGGCAGAATTGCAAACCGCGCTTATGATTAACGCTATTGGTAATAATGACTCAGCTAAAAATAAGGCGGCTGTAAATAACGGAATCATTTTTTTATTGGCCAAACAAGGCAGCAATGGAGGCTGGGATGGCGGTTACTTTCCTATAAAAAATACCCGCTATAACAAAAAAGAATATGTTTTTGCAACTGCATTAAGTTTAATTGCAATTAATAATCTGCTACACAAAAAATGAAACATCTTTTATCGATAGCATTCATCGTATTTGTTTGTGGTTGTGTGAGCAGAAAAGCCCTGCCTTCCGAAATTGTTCTTTTCCCGAAACCGGGAGAAAATAAAATATGGCTGATCAATTCTGTTTCTGATGATTATCACTTTTGCTCTCTGATAAGTTTTGAAACTGCGTCAACCAGAGAATATCTAAACTCTTTCGCGAGTCTTTGGTCGAAAAAAGATTCAGCTTATTATTATGGAATCAGAAGTACGAATAAAGCAACAGTAGCTCAACTAACAGAATTTCCATTATACCTTGATCTTTTAAAAACTGATTCCAGCTCAAATGAATGCAATCTGCTTATATCAAGAAAAAAAACAGTATGGAAGGGTGAATTGGCGGGAAAAGCCTCAAAAGTAAAAATAAAATATAAAAAGCAATTAGATTTTCATGTTTCACAAATATCTGACCAACCACAAATTTCAATAATAACTCCGCCTAAATCAATTTTAAGTCCAATTGATAAAGTAAAAACCGAAACACCTTCTGTTTTCTTCGTGAGTGTTTTTAAGTCGGATAAAGATATGATTGCTTTGGCAGAGAATGGAACTTTAGTTTGGATAGACCTGGTGATGGATGACGGAACTCAATTTAACGGATTATTCAAAGTTAATGAGAGGACGACTTCTTTGATTGGCTATCGGATTAACGATCTATCGCAACAATATACAACTGACAGGAGATTAACCATAGAAGCCAAAGATTATTGGAAGAGTTCAGCAAGCGGCAAGTTCTATCCGCTTACCTATACTATACAATTCCCGAATACGAATAAAATAATTCACATCCGGCCGATAATTGAAAACCAGGAAATCAGTGCTAAAAAAAGTTCATTCTGGATGGGGGCCATTGAGGCCTTCGATTCTGAAAAAAAAATAAAGACGGGCAGCGGAAATATGTATATCTTCAATAAATAAATTGAATAAGCTACAGAACATATTTGTTTCCATAGTCAACAAAGTTGAAAATAACGATACCCCTTTCCGGCGTTACATTTTTTTGTTCTTTGCGATTCTTGTTTTACGTCTGGCTTTAGAGTTTTTTTCAAGCGGCCGTCTTTTTACTTTTTTTGATATTATTCACATCGGGCTGTGGTTTGTTTTTATTGTTTTGGCATTTTTATTGCAGATACATCTGTTTTCCGGTGAGGATCTCATAAAAGTCGCCAAATTAGTTATCACTTGCTTTACCATTGCACTCACAGCCCCAATTATAGACATTATTGTTTCCTGGGGACAGGGTGCTAAAATGAATTACTTAAGTATAAATTCATGGCAGGATATTTTGTGGTCGTACCTAAGCATTGGCGGTTCAAGTTTGACCCGTGGAGCAACTTTGGGAATAAGAATCGAAATTATTCTCTTAGTGATTGCCTGCTTTAACTATGTTTATATAAAACGTAAAAGTTTATTGCGAAGCCTGATAGCTGCCACTAGCATTTATTCTATTCTTTTTTTATCGGGAGCTATTCCATATTTTCTTGGCAAAATTGTTAATCAATTTCAGTTACAGTATGGGCCGGATGATCAGTCCACACTCCTATTACTTCTCAATCTTGATTTGATTCTGCTTTTTGTTTTTATCTGGAGGAAAAGCGGTAAAAGAATCCGGCAATTGTTAAAGTGTGCGCCTTGGGGAAGTATTATAAATGTAACACCATTATTTCTTGCCGGTTTCATTCTCGCTGTCCATAATTATCCCGACAATTGGACGATTTATCCAACAACCTTATTATTGTTTACTCTGTTGATTGCTCTTTTTTTCTTTTTTATTGTGCTTTTTTCAATTAAGACAAATAAAACAGAAACAACTAATTATTATTGGGAGAATGGTATCTTGTTTCTATTGATTCTGGTTAGCTCAATGATTTCCACACGGACTTTTTTCTCGACTGCACTTATATGGGGATTGTTGTTTTTGCTATACGAACCGCCTTTAGAACTTGTTAAAATTTCTTTTCTTAACAATTTATTAAAAGCAATGGCAGGACTTTCAATTGCGTTTCTTGGTTTTACGACATTCGGAGCACCTATGATAGGATTCCCGTCAAAATGGATTCTGAGTGTTTTAGTTATAGGTTTTATTGAGGGAACCATTCTTAGTTTTATAAAACCCGAGAAACGCCAATGGTTTGTTTTAATTTTTCTTCCTCTAGGAATCCTTTTTCTTTTCATAATCTGAAGCTTTCCTTGTTAATTTTACAACAAGCTCTTTTGTTCTGACCTTTAAAATTCATATCTTCACAGAGCAAAAAATGTTTTTTCTGAAACATAACAGATTCCTTTTCATCACACTTCTTTTTATTTGTGGCACTGCATCGTATTCACAAGTTACAACCTGGTCAGTGAATTTTAATAATGGTTGTGCTGCAAGTTGTTTAGCAACTACATATGGTGGCTGGACTGTACAGAATAATATTGGTGGTGTTAATGGAGCTGATCCGAATATCTGGTATGTTAGTTGTGCTGAAGAAGGCGTTACGCCTCCGGGTTGCGG
The DNA here is from genome assembly GCA_964601535.1 of uncultured Flavobacteriaceae bacterium. Classification (GTDB taxonomy): domain Bacteria; phylum Bacteroidota; class Bacteroidia; order B-17B0; family Aurantibacillaceae; genus JAHEYG01. The sequence goes on along the minus strand of CAZRNW010000096.1, from coordinate 3,469 downwards.
AAGTACTTGTATTGCTGATCAATGTTTACATATTGGCTCCGGTGCAGCTGGCGGTGGTGATATGGGTGCAAGTTTTAACGAGACAGGAGCTGCAAATGCCACCTATAGACGTGCTGTTTCTCCAACTATTAACCTTACAGGAGTATCTACTAACTCTTTATATTTTGATTTTCTCGCCTATGGAAGCGCTGCCTGTTCTGACGACAGGGCTCAACTGCATTTAAGTACCGATAATGGCGCCACTTGGCCGGTGGGTTATCAATATTGCCTAACCAGTATTTGCTGCGGAGCCTGTAATGGATATAGCCAAGGACAATGGACTTTATACTCGCTGGTTCTTCCTGCTGCTTTCGATAATAACCCCACAGTAAGAGTTGGTTTTCATTGGAGAAATAACGGAAACGGTTCCGGTACGGATCCATCAGTGGCTATTGATGATATTAGAATATTATCTCCCATGATTGTGCCTTTAGATTTATTGGAGTTTAAATCCATAAAAGAAAATAAAAAAACAAAATTAGATTGGACTACAGCCTCTGAAATTAATTTCAGCCGGTTTGATATTGAGCGTTCTTTCGATGCAAAAACCTTCAGCTATATTGGTGCCGTTAATTCAAAAGGCGGAAATGGAAAATCGAATTACAATTTTCTTGATAAAGATATTCATTCGCAAACTGCTTATTACCGTTTAAAAATGGTTGATAAGGATAATACTTTTTCTTATTCTAAAATAATCTCATCCACTAATTCTGAAGTCATAAATAGTGAATTATACCTTATTTCTCAGTCCGTTTATAACGATAATTTAAATTTGGTTTTGGGCGCAAAGGAGGCAATTCCGGTAGTTATTGAAGTTTACGATGTAAGAGGTAAACAAGTATTGAATTTGGCTGACGAAAAACTGAATCCGGGTGAAAATAAAGTTCATATTGACATCTCCTCATTAAATCAGGCCGTTTACTTTATAAAAATAAGTTCGGTAGTAAGCGGCAAGGATAATCCTCAGGTCATCACAAATAAATTTGTCCGTACAAAATAAGCCGGAATCAGGGACCTAAAAACTATGTCCTTTACACAATAAATTTTATCTTTAAGCGTTATAAAGTAGAATTGAAAAAAATACTCACAATATTCTTTGTTTTCTCTCTGGTTATCAGTGCTAAATCGCAAATTGGCGGACCCACAACTTACCGTTTTCTTGAAATTCCTATGCCTGCAAGAGCGGCTGCTTTAGGCGGTAACAGCATGTGTATTTGGGGTGATGATATTAACCTAAGTTACAGTAACCCTTCCCTTCTGAATCAGAATTGTGTAAAACAGGTTGCTGTAAACTATTGCAATTACATAGCCGATATGAATTTCGGGAATGCTGCTTATGCCTACCATTTTAAGGATATTGGAACAGTTGGAGCAGGCATCCAGTATTTTAATTATGGAACATTTGATAAGCGCGACGAATTCGCTATCGACGAAGGCAGTTTCAAGGCAGCGGATTATTCCTTTAACCTCACTTTTGCAAAGCGGTTAAAAGATACAAGTTTCAGTTTTGGCGCTACACTAAAAACCATTTACTCACATTACGATATTTACAGATCATTCGGAAATGCCTTAGACCTCGGCGTAACCTGGGCGCATAAAAGCGGATTTACAGCATCTGCTGTTATAAAAAATGCCGGAGTTATCTGGAAACCTTACGATAAAAATAACGACACCATTAAATTGCCTTTAACTACCCAATTAGGTTTTAGTTATAAAGTAAAGAAAGCACCTTTCCGTTTAGTATTTGTTTATGATAATTTGCGTAAATGGGATTTAACTTATACTAGTCCGCTTGAAGAAACCGAAAGCACGAATTTATTTGGTGAAGAACCAAAAGAAAAAACCAAGTGGCAAAAATTCAGCGACAATACCAAAAAAGGTTTTGACAAGTTTGGGAGGCATATGACTTTTGGGCTTGAAATTTTATTGACTAAGAATTTTAATTTACGCGTGGGTTATAATTACCGTCTACATAAAGAAATGATGTTACCGGATAAACGAACTGCCAGTGGTTTAACTTTTGGTTTTGGATTTAAGATTAACCGTTTTGCTTTGAGTTATGCATTCTCAAAATATAACATTACAGGCACTTCAAGTACCATTGGCTTGACTACACATTTGGGCTCTTATACCAAAAGAGTGAAAACTCCGGAGCCTGAAACAACTTCGCCTGCTAATTAGAGTTTTTAGCTCTGAAAACCTCCTCAATAGGTCTGCCTGTACATCCATTCGGAAATGGATTATTCAATAAAATACTTATTGTAGGTGCAATATCCGTAATATAATTTGGCTTTACGCTCTCCCCTTTCCTGACAAATGAACCGAAAAAAATCAAAGGAACATGCGTATCGTAACCATAGGCCGAGCCATGTGTTGTTCCTGTCTCCTGAATATCCAGCCAGCCCGGTAAATACGTAAATGCAACATTACCGCTGCGTTTATGGTTATAGCCATTCGCAATAAGGTTTTTCAGGTTATCAGTTTTAGGGTTTTCATACTTTAAAACTGTTGAAGGATAAGCCTCACCTATTCCTTCCATTTGTGTTAATTTATTTGACAATGCCTTTTCAACTTCATCACTGTTTAATTTTTTCTCAGCCAATTTAGCTGCATTTAAAAATATTTGCTGATTACTGATATTAGCAATAATTAAAGGGTCGCCATATTTTTGTGTGCAGAAATTTTTAATTTCCATTTCAACTGCACTCTCCTTCAAATAGCCCGCCGGAATTTTTAAATCTTTTAAATAAGAACCCACATCAGCCGCACCATGATCAGCTGTTAAAAATAAAACGTAATTATCCGGGCCAACTTCTGTATCTAAAGTCTTTAATAATTCATCTAAATCTTTATCTAACCGCAAATAAGTATCTTCTACTTCTACTGCGCGGATTCCGTATGCGTGAGCAATAATATCCGGACTCGAAAAACTAATGCAAAGCATATCACTTACATCATCTTTGCCCAAGCTTTCATTTTTTAAACATTCAATAGCTAATTCTTTTGTAATCGTATTGGCCCAGGGAGTCGAACGTAAAATAGTTAAATCGTTTTTTGCTAACTGTGTTTTATAATCGTAAGGAAAAACAGGTTTTGGTTTTCCGTTAGGTGCTAATTCATATTTGTTATCATCAGGCAACGATGCTGACTAAGTTTCAATTGGATACATAGTATTCCAACCTTGTTCCAAATATTTTTTAGGCATTTGCTTTGCATTGTAATTATTCAACCAAACAGGCAACTCTTTTACATACCAATCTGAACTAATAAAATTTCCCTTATCAAAATCGTACCAAAAAGCAGCATTACCGGCATGTCCCACAGGTAAAATCGAACTTCTGTCTTTCAAAGCAATCCCATATACTTTTGATTTACCATTGGAGAATAACTTCAATTCATCCCCCAAGGTTGTTGTTAACTGATTTTTGGG
>CAZRNW010000095.1:0-9651 GCA_964601535.1 uncultured Flavobacteriaceae bacterium | reverse complement strand
CAGCTCACAATAGGTGTACCATAAGAAGCATCAGTAAACGTAACGAAAGGGTCTTGGTTAATAATTGGTTTTAACGGTGAGTGATTAAAATCCGCAACAGGCTGAGGATAGATATCAATCATCACCGGCACAACAGTACCTGTACAACCATTATTATCCATTACAGTTAATCCTAATGTATAAGAAGCAGCTTCATCGAAACAATAAGCTCCGTTAACCGAACCTGTAATTCCTGCACCATTTAATATCCATCCATAACTTGTAATATTAGAACTTGAACCTGCAGTGAATGTTACGCAAGTTGGTACACATCCTTTAGCATTACCTAAATTAATATTTGATGTTGGATTAGGATTTACCATGATTGATGCTGTTGCTGAATTACTGCAGCCATTTGAAGTACCAACCACACTCACATTAATTGGTGTTGTTCCGTTGAATGGATAAGACGCACCCGAGATATTACCGGGTTGCCAAACATAACTTGTGGCACCGCTTGCTATTAAATTTGTTGTTTGACCTGAACAAATGGTTGCACTTGTTGCGCTAACGGTTGGCTGAGGGAAGAAGGTTAAATTTATTACATTACTTGCAGGGCAATTATAAGCATCAGTTGCATTAACAGTGTAAATATAATTTCCATCAATACTTTCATTAATTGAATAAGCATTTGTTGAAGGACCGGATACCCAATTATAATTATAAGGACCTGTTCCACCTGCGCCTATTGCGTTCACATTAATTGGCGTACCTGCACAAGCAGAGAATGTTGAACTGTTTACCGTAACTGAGAATGCTGTTGGCTGGGTAATTTGTGTAGATGCCATGCTGCTGCAATTATTTGCATCGGTTACAAAGCATGAATAAGTTCCTGCAGATAAATTGGTAGCTGCCTGTGAATTTTGTGCTGGTATCGTACTCCATGTGTAAGTAAACGGTCCTGTTCCAACAGTAACGTTAACTGTTGATGAACCATTACTTTGTCCGTTACATAATACATTTGCCCCTGAGAAATTAAAGACAGGAAGAGGATTAATAATTACAGTGAAGGTTGTACTCGCTGTACAAGTTCCTGAACTTACCAATAAAGTATAAACGCCGCTTGCTGAAGAAGTAACATTACTGATTGTTGGATTTTGAAGAGGGCCTGTATATCCCGGACCACTCCATGCATAATTTGCGCCGCCATTGCCAAATAAATTTAAAGTTTGTCCCACGCAAACAGGACTGTTACTTGTAATATTCGGAGCAGGTAAAGGATATACAGTAACATTTGATACAGCGGTATTAGAACATCCTGCTGCAGTAGTTACAGTAACATTGAATGCGCCTGACATATTCAATGCCGCATTTGCTATAGTCGGATTTTGAAGAGACGATGAGAACGAATTTGGACCTAACCATGAATAGGTTGTGCCTCCCGAAGATGTTAAGTTTATGTTCTGATTAACACAAACTGCCGGATTGCTCACAACAATATTTGGCGTTGGATTTACAACTACTGCAAGCGTTACTGTATTTTTACATCCATTTGCATCTGTTACCGTTAATGTATTTGTTCCTGTATTGCTTAACCCGCAAATTGACAATCCCGGATTTTGTACAATTGAAGTGAATCCTGCCGGACCCGCCCAGGCAAAACTAAACGGACCATTTCCTCCGCTGGAACCTGTGAAGTTTAAAGGTTGTCCTTCACACACCGGACTATTACTTCCTGCTGTAGGTGTAGGTAATGCGAATACCGTTGCATTGGTTGTAGCTGTTGCTGTACAAGTACCAATTGAAACCATTAGTGTATAAGTTCCTGTATTTCCAATCGTAGCGTTAGGAATAGTTGCGATTTGTGAATTGGAGAAAACACCTGAAGGTCCTGTCCAGGTATAAGATGTCGATGCGGGTGCAGTAAACGACATCGTTGCACCTGTACAATAAGTTCCTGTATTTGTTGCCATTGTTGTTGGAGTTGTAACTGCTACTGTTATACTCGCAGTATTGAAACATCCAAGTGCTGTAACAGTAACTGAATACACACCTGCATTAATAGTTGTTGCAGGATTAATAGTTGGGTTCTGAACATTAGAAGTAAAAGAATTCGGACCGCTCCATTGGTAAGTTGTTCCGCCCCCTGAAGTAAGATTCAGTGCTGAATTTAAACAAACGGGACTATTGCTTCCAATTAAGGGAGTAGGATTTGGATTAACTAAAACCTGCATGGTGATTGTTGAAACACAACCTCCGGCATTCGTTCCGCTTACAGTATAAATTGTGGTTGCAGCCGGTGAAACATTTATTGATGAACCTGTTAAATTTCCTGGCTGCCATGTGTAGGTTGATGCGCCTGTCACTGTACAATTTGCAGTGGCGCCAGCACAAATTGTTTTGTTCGAAGCTGTAAGCACAGGTCCGGGATTCATAGTTACCGATGCAACAGCACTGCTCGTACAAGTTCCCGCACCACCAGTGACTGTATAATTTGTATTGGCCGTTGGTGATGCAACCACTGCACTGCCTGTAGTTGCACTTAATCCTGTTGCCGGTCCCCAAGTATAAGAGGTAGCACCTGTAGCAGTAAGTGTAACAGATTGTCCCGGACAAATACCCGAACTAACTGGTGTAACAGTTACTGCAGGAGGAGGAATAACATTTAATGTAATGCTTCCTGTATAAATGCAACCGCCTGCGTTTCCGGTTACGGAATAAGTTGTAGTTACGGGAGGTGTAGCGGTTACAACGCTTGCATTCGCTGAACTTAATGTTGCAGAAGGATTCCAGGTGTAAGTTGATGCGCCCGTAACGGTAAATATTGCAGAACTTCCCTGACAAATTGTTGTTGCTGAAGCCACAACATTTAATCCGCCTGTTGCTGTTTGGTTATTCATTACAAAATTATCAACGTGTACCCAGGTTTGCGTATTACCTGCATTCTGAATAACGCTTATCCATTGTCCGTTATTAGGAGCTGTGAATGTGAAGGTACGTTGTGTCCAAACATTTGTTGTAGGTCCTGTAGGTGCGGTATAAATAATAGTTCCAATTGAATTATTATTAGTTGATAAACCAATCTGTAATGGAAACCCATTCCAGGTACCGTCTTTCCTGTCGTAAAATGAAATAGTATAAGTATTTCCTGTAACAAGAGGTGCTGTGAGTTGCATATTCATCGCATCGGTACCGCTGCCCGTTAAAGCAACATACCATTTGCAATGTTGTGCACCGCCGCCGCCCCAGGTTGCCGATTGAATAATATCAAGATTTGGTGTTGTTCCCCATGAATTGGTATTAGCCATAAATCCGTTGAAGGCCGCGTTGCCTAAATTAATCTGATCAACAACAGCTGTATTGTTTTCAAAGCTTCCGTTCATGAAATTCTGAGCAGGCAAAAACGTGACTGAAAAAATAAAAATTAAAGTACTGAGGGACGCTTTGAATAATTTCACACTATTGGTTTTTTTAAATAATAATACTATTTGATTAAAGTGACGTGACCGGTTAGCTCATGCGATTTTCCGAATACATCGGTTACATTAATTATCCAGCTGTAAGTTCCTTCTTCTATTATTCCGTATTTCACATCATGTTTCGACTGCATGGTGCCATCCCATCCTTTTTCAAATTCTTTGGTTGAGAATACTTTTCCGCCCCAACGGTCAAAAATATTAATTTCATATTTCACTATTCCAAATCCTTTAGGCTGGAAAACATCATTTAAACCATCTGCATTCGGTGTGAATGCATTCGGAACATAAATACCGTAATCTTCACCAACAACTAAAGGCCTTACAATTGTATCCATACAACCGTTATCACTTTTCACTACTAAAGCAACAGGATAAGTTCCGGGTTCAGTATACATGAACGTAGGGTTCTGTAACACTGAAGTATATTGTGCTGTATTCATGAAATACCAATTCCATGAAATAATATTGCCGTTATAGGAAGCATCTGTAAATTGAACTTCCTGATCAATATTTAAAATTGGTTTAATAGGTGAATGATTGAAGTCAGCCACAGGAACCGGATATATTTCAACAGTTGATGAGGTGCTTCCCACACAATTATTAACATCAACAACATCTGCGTTTACTGTATAAGTTCCGCTTGTGTTAAAACAATATTGGGTATTAGTTCCGTTAGTCACATTTGCACCATTATAATTCCATGAAGCAGTTTGTATGGATGAACTGCTGGAAACTGTAAACGTAACACAATGCGGTGCACAGTTTGTATTATCACTCGAAATAATACTTGCAACAGGGATAGGATTTACTACAACATTTGTTACTACAGTATTTGTACAACCGATATTATCTGAAACAGTTAAAACATAAGCACCCGATTGACTTGCGCTTGTTGCGCTAAGAGTTGGATTTTGTATTGAAGCAAAGAATCCGTTGGGTCCGCTCCACAAATAACTTACACCACCATTACCTTGTAAACCAAAAGAATTTCCAACGCAAACAGGAGAATTATTAGATGCAGTTGGATTTGGTAAAGCATTAACAACGGCAACAGTATTACTTGTGCTTGAACAATTATTTACATCAGTAACTGTAACCGTATAAACACCCGCCATGTTAGGCTGTGCCGCCGGAATTACAGGATTTGAAGAAGTAGAACTGAATCCGGCTGGTCCGCTCCAGTTATAAGTAACACCACCTGTTGCACCTAGCGTTAAATTCTGATTAATACAAACTGTAGAGCTTGACATTGAAATTACAGGTAAAGGATTTATTACTGCAGAAGTATTGGTAGTATTGACGCAACCATTCGCGTCAGTAACAGTTAAAATATATAATCCCGTATTTGCAATAACAGAACTTGGAATTCCCGGATTTTGCAGTGAAGAAGTAAATCCGAAAGGACCTGTCCAACTGTAAATAATACCGCCGGCACCTGTAAATGAAATAGGTTGTCCGCTACAAACCGGTCCATTATTATTTGCCACCGGAGTTGGTAAAGGATTTATTACAACATTTATTGTTGTACTTCCTGTACAAGTTCCAACCATTGCTGTTAAGGTGTAAACACCGGCAGCAGCAGCTGTTACTCCCGGAATAGTCGGGTTTTGTAAAGCACTGTTAAATGAATTCGGTCCTTGCCATAAATACATTGTTCCGCCATTACCTGTAAGGTTTAAAGTATTTCCAACACAAACCGGACTATTACTGTTCGCATTTGGAACAGGTAGTGCTATAACTGTTACGGTGGAAGAAGCTGTTGCTGTACATCCGTTAACTGCATCTGTTCCAACAACAGAATAAATTGTATTTGATGCTGGCGTCACATTTATTGCAGCTGTTGTTGCGCTTGTATTCCATAAATAAGTTGAGGCACCTATTGCATTTAAATTAGCCCCTGTTCCTGCACATATCGAAGTCGCTGTAGGTACAATGGCAACAGGCGGTGCAGTGGTATTTGAAATAACCGTTAATGTTTGAGAACCCTGACAAGTATTCGTCATGTTTGCAACAGCAACCACATAATTACCTGGCTGACCAACAGTAATGACTTGTGTATTATTTGCACCAATAATATTCGGGCCTGTCCATAAATAAGAATAACCCGGAGGTCCAGGTGTTACGGTTAGTTGCGCCGTTGGATTTGTACAGGTTAAAGTGTTTGAAACTGTGATACTGGGGTTAATGACCGTACCGTTAGATGTAACAGTGGTTGTAACAACAGTGCTTAAAGGAGGGCAACCACCCATTGATAAAGTACAGGTATAAACACCGGGTGCATTTGCTACAGCAACTGAAGCATTAGTTGCGCCGGTTAATCCGGGACCGCTCCAGCTGTAAGTTACAGGTGAAGCAGTAGTCGTTGCTACAACATTAACACTACTCACGCTGCAACCTAAAGTTCCGGTTGTTGATGCAGTTGCAGGAAGTGAAGGACAATCCGGACAGGATGCAAAATCGCCTGGATGGGTAATTGTTGTTGATACTAAAGTGAAATTAAGTGTAGAAGATGCTGTAATGTTTGCTGCGAAAAAACCTGAAGTGTTACGTACGTAAACAACATTATTCACAATCGCGAAACCTCCGCCTGCTGATGTACTCGGCATTCCTGTTAAAGAGTAAGTACAAAGTAAAGCACCTGAAGGACTGTAAGTATTCATGTATTGTCCCGGAGTTTGACAACGGATGATAGTCCAGTTTCCGTTACAGTCGCACGCAATATCATAAGGACCACCGCCACCAAAAGATGCAACAGTAGTAAGTAAAGTTGCGTTGGCTGTTCCGTTATAAACATAAACAGAACCTGTCCCTCCGTTTAAGCTGTAAATATTTCCGCCTCCGGCACCTAAGTTTACGTTTGGCATGGTATGGCCGGTATTAACCCAGGCTGTTCCGTTCCACCAATTAATATTGGCGCCGATAACAGTGTAAAAAGTAGGACTAGGAGTAGGGGCATTTAAATTCGGGCTTAAGCATAAACCGGTTCCACCGCTCGGAATTGCAGTATTTGAAGGGTTTGTTGCACTGACAGGCAATGCAGGATTAAATACAGAAATGGGATTGTTGTGAAAATAAATTAAACCATTGGGGCAAGTAGCAACCTGTGAAATTGATACAAATGCGCAAAATGCGAGTACAACAGTTAAAAATCTCTTAATTAAAAAATTCATTTTGCGTGATATTAATATCAAGTACTAAAAGTACAAAAAAACCAAGGGTAAATAACATACCCTCAGTAGTATATATGAGGGCTTTAATAAACAATAAGGCAGGTTCACTCAACCTGCCTTAAACTGTTAAAAATAGAAGTAATTAAAAGGAATTTTATTTCATTAAAATAACGTGACCGGTAAACTCTTTGGCTTCACCAAAAGTGTTTGTAACCTTAATCTGCCAGGTATAACTGCCGTCGGCAAGTATACCGTATTTTACATCGTGCTTAGATTGTTTTGTACCATCCCATCCTTTTTCAAAATCATTCGTTTCGTAAAGTCGCTCTCCCCATCTGTCGTAAATAGTCATATTGAATTTTATAATACCGAAACCTTTTGGCTGGAAGACATCATTTATTCCATCACCGTTTGGTGTAAATACGTTAGGAACATAAATTCCATAATCTTCATAAATTTTAATTGCTCTTAAAAGTGTATCCGTACAACCTTTATCGCTTTTTACAATTAAGGCAACCACATAATCTCCCGGATTTTCATAAAGGAAATGAGGATTCGGACTCGTAGAAGTATACTCTGCTGTATTCATAAAATACCAATTCCAGCTTACTACATTTGCACCATAAGAAGCATTGGTAAAATAAACATCATTATCACCATTAATAACAGGTCTTAACGGAGCATAATTATAATCTGCAGAAGGAACAGGATGAATAAGAACTGTCATAGTCTCAGTATCAATGCAGCCAATCGCATCTGCAACTGTTAATGTAAACACACCATTATTTCCTATACTTGAAGGTGATAATGTTGGATTTTGTGCTGATGAAGCAAATCCACCCGGACCCTGCCACGAATAAGTAACGCCACCGTTTCCGGTTAAATAAATCGGAGCACCTGCACACACAGTACCGCTGTTAGCCATGCCGGCAACAGGACTTGGATTTACAAGTACGGTTGTGCTTACAGCAACGGAACATGCGCCTACACCTGCAATCAAATTATAAACACCACTCGCAGCCGGTGTGGCAGCTGTAATAATAGTTGTAGCTGAATTACTATTGAAGCCATTAGGTCCGGTCCACGAATAAACTGTGCTGCCTGTACCTGTAATTTCTAAATCTTGTCCAGAACATAATGGTCCGTTATTAGTTGCGGTTGGAACCGGTAAAGGAATGATTGTTGCTAATGTTGTAGCAGTGGTTGTACAACCTGCCACACTAGTTAAAGTAACAGAATATACACCGCTTTCTGCAGCGGTTGGACTGGCAATTGTTGGATTCTGTAAATTAGAAACAAATCCGCCGGGACCATTCCATGTATAACTTGCTGCGGCGTTCACATTAAAATTAAGTGGCGTTCCTTCACAAATCGGACTATTATTAGTAGGATTTGCGACAACAGCAACATTGACATCAATATTTGTTGTCGCGGATGAAATACAATTCGCAGTTCCGGAAGGTGTGCCGGTTATAGTATAAATTGTAGTTACCATTGGGGAAAAAGTTACTGAGGAAGCATTTGAACCTCCGGGCATCCAGGTATAATTTGCGGCACCGCTAACATTTAAAGTTGCTGATTCACCTTGACAAATAGTAGCTGAGTTTACGCTTAATGTTGGTCCCGGTACAACAGAAACCTGAGTAACACTCGAAAAAGTTAATGCGCCACTGCTGCAGCCGTTAACTTGCATTACCGCTGTATAGTCTGTTGTTGCCATTGGACATACATTCTGTGTTAAACTATTTCCAATTGGTCCGCTTGGGTCATACCAGGTAACAGTATACTGAGGAGCGCCGGTTGGCACAAATCGCCAGGCTTCATTTACAGCCGTCCAGGCATTTGGAAAATTTCTATTTGGAGGAGAATAACCAAGAGTTCCTGTGGCATTTTGAATGCCGATAATACCATAACCGCTATTCCAACTTGCACAAGAAGTACTGTTTTGAATATATACGTCGATATAATTTGTGTTTTCGTAAAGAACTAATTGATAAGTTGAATTAGGAGTCGAAGAACATGAGCTGCTAAACATAGGAACATTATCCCAGGATACTACTAAAGCACGGCAAGGTGCTGTACCGTAGTATGCAAAATAAATATTACCGCTAGAAGTCGGATCCGTATCCCTGAAAGCCGCACATATAGTATTGCCTGGCATATCAGTTAAACTTGGAATGGCAGTACTAATACTCCATCCGTCGTATCCGCCTGCGGGCGCTAAACTGAAAGATAACTGTCCGTTTGAACCTATGATACATTGACTAAAAGTGTTTCCGAAATAACAAAAATTAAAGCCTAAGTTAGTAACACCACTCCAAACATCGTCCTGATTTGCGATGATAGAAGTTCCGGTAGTAAAAGAATAAGGTGTGTAAGGTATTGATTGTATTGAATAAGTATTGTTTTGATTGATTGGAACAACGGTTGAGGTTAAGGTAACACAATTGCCCTGACAAATAGTTGTGCTTGGTCCGGTTGAAACCTGGGCATTAATTTGCGGACAAGCGGGTGAACTTTGACCATAAATAAAAGCGGAAAAAGAGACAAGGCTTAGTGCGAGTATTTTTCTTAAAATCATTATAATAACTATTCTGTAAAGTTAAGGCTAAAAAGGATTTAGGTATAGAAATTAGATAATTTAGACACTTGTCTAGCTCAATATTCGTTAAAGCCTGCTCAATTTGGCAAATGAGTGAATGGATTAATCTCCTCTTTCGTCAATTATCTGGTCAGCTTTGAAAGGCTTTGTGTCAAAAGTAAAAGTTGCATCTGCAATTTCTGCATTCGGTTTAAAGGATTTTATTTCATACACCTGTGTGCCGCCGTCTTTCATTAACATTTTTAATTGCACCACTTGTTTTTTAGCCTTATCAATATATAATTTAATGGTATGAAATTTTTTCTTTTCAGGCTTTACAGAAGGGTATAATTCAACAACGTGACAAGCAACAGTTCCGGCTTTTTCTTCTTTATCATATTTATATTTATAACCTGTTTCGTAAAGTGTAAAAATTTTGCTT
>CAZRNW010000094.1:0-9658 GCA_964601535.1 uncultured Flavobacteriaceae bacterium | reverse complement strand
AAAGGAAATTAGTTCTTTGTAAAATGATGTTGTTGAATAGAAGGATAGAGAACAAAAGCTGTTGTAGCTCAGTGGTAGAGCACTTCCTTGGTAAGGAAGAGGTCGGCAGTTCAATCCTGCTCAACAGCTCAAAAATTTAAAAAAAGATTAGTCTTAAAACTAATATATATAAACAAAATAAAAACAAGTAAATAAAAACTACTATGGCAAAAGAAAAATTCGACCGTTCCAAACCTCACTTGAACATTGGAACTATTGGTCACGTTGACCACGGAAAAACGACCTTAACAGCTGCTATTACTACTGTATTAGCGGGTAAAGGTTTATGCGAAGTTCGTGACTTCTCATCTATTGACAACGCTCCTGAAGAAAAAGAGCGTGGTATTACTATTAACACATCTCACGTTGAGTATGCAACAGCAAACCGTCACTACGCCCACGTTGACTGTCCAGGTCACGCTGACTACGTAAAGAACATGGTTACAGGTGCTGCTCAAATGGACGGTGCAATCCTTGTGGTTGCTGCTACAGATGGACCAATGCCACAAACACGTGAGCATATCCTTCTTGCACGTCAGGTAGGTGTACCTCGTATTGTTGTATTCATGAATAAAGTGGATATGGTTGAAGATGCTGAGTTATTAGACTTAGTTGAAATGGAAGTTCGTGAACTATTAACTTTTTATAAGTTTGATGGTACTGCAACTCCAATCATCCGTGGTTCTGCATTAGGCGGATTAAACAACGACCCGAAATGGGTAGATAAAATTATGGAATTAATGGACGCAGTTGATGCTTACATTCCAATTCCTCCGCGTGAAAAAGATAAGCCGTTTTTGATGCCGGTTGAAGACGTATTCACGATTACTGGTCGTGGTACTGTTGCTACAGGCCGTATCGAAACAGGTGTAATTAACTCTAACGATGCAGTTGACATCATTGGTATGGGTGCTGAGAAATTAGCTTCTACTGTTACTGGTGTTGAAATGTTCCGTAAGATTCTTGATTACGGTGAAGCTGGAGATAACGTAGGTTTATTATTACGCGGTATCGAGAAAAAAGATATCCGTCGTGGAATGGTTATCGCAAAACCCGGTTCAGTAAAACCACACGCTAAATTTAAAGCTGAGGTTTATATCTTGAAAAAAGAAGAAGGTGGACGTCATACTCCATTTCATAACAAATACCGTCCTCAATTCTATTTCCGTACAACTGACGTTACAGGAGAAATTACTCTTGATGCAGGTCGCGAAATGGTAATGCCGGGCGATAACGTTACGATTGAAGTTATGTTGATTGCACCAATTGCAATGGATAAAGGTTTACGTTTTGCAATCCGCGAAGGTGGCCGTACCGTTGGAGCTGGTCAGGTAACTGAGATTTTGGATTAATTGCCATAGTTTATATATAGGCAGAATGGCTCCCGGAAACGGGATGCCATTTTGCTGTTTTATAAACCCCCTTTTTTTGGGTCCTTTTGGAGAGGAAAACAGGCAAAAAAGTTCTTTAAATGTTGAACATTGAATAAAAATTACGGGAGTAGTTCAATGGTAGAATAGCGGTCTCCAAAACCGTTGATGGGGGTTCGAGCCCCTCCTCCCGTGCTAATAGAAGTGTAGATAAAATCTTCCTTCTTAAATTAAAAAGGAATATGAGTAAAATAAAAACATACTTTGAAGAAACTACCAATGAGTTGGTAAGTAAAGTGAGCTGGCCTACCTGGAGTGAATTACAGGGAAGCGCAATGGTAGTAATGGTAGCTTCAATAATTATTGCACTGGTAGTTTTTGCCATGGACTCAGCATTCGGTAAACTAATGGAATTAGCTTATCAGATGATTAACGGACTGTAAAAATTATTTTTAAAGATTTTAATCATGGTAGCAACAAAAACAAAATCGAAACAAGATCCTTTAACCACGCCCAAAAAATGGTACGTCGTTCGTGCAATAAGCGGGCAGGAGAAAAAGGTAAAACAATATATTGAAGTTGAGATTAACAGGTTAAAACTTAACGATTATGTTTCGCAAGTATTAATCCCAACTGAAAAAATTATTCAGATACGTAACGGAAAAAAGATTGCTAAAGAGCGTTCGTTTTATCCGGGTTATGTTTTAATTGAGGCTTTATTGGTGGGTGAAATTCCTCATACCATTAAAAATATTACAGGGGTAATCGGATTTTTAGGTGAAACTAAAGGCGGTGATCCTGTGCCAATGCGTTTATCGGAAGTTAACCGCATTTTAGGTAAGGTAGATGAATTAACTGAAGCTGAAGGAACCGTGACTACAAATTATGTAGTGGGAGAATCAGTAAAAGTAATTAACGGCCCTTTCAATGGATTCAATGGAATTATTGAAGAGGTAAATGAAGAAAAGAAAAAAATTAAAGTAACCGTGAAAATCTTCGGACGTAAAACGCCGGTTGAATTAAATTACGGTGAAGTTGAAAGAGAATAAAAACATTGATGTGAATGGTTTACCTGAGACGCTTTGCTGCTTCCAACTCAAAGTAATAAAGTAAACCCTCTGACATGAATAAAAAAGAAGGACCTGCTGTGAGAACAGGAAATTCGATAAACAAATAAAAATAAAATAAGAAGATGGCAAAAGAATTATCAGCAATAGTGAAGCTCCAGATTAAAGGTGGAGCCGCTAACCCATCTCCGCCAATTGGTCCTGCATTAGGTGCAAAAGGTGTAAACATTATGGAGTTCTGTAAGCAATTTAATGCTAGAACTCAGGAGCAACAAGGTAAAGTATTACCTGTTATCATCAATGTTTATTCCGACAAGACTTTTGATTTCATTATCAAGCGTCCGCCGGTAGCAGCACAAATTATGGAGGTGACTAAAATAAAGCTGGGTTCAGGTACCAGTAACCGTAAAAAGGTTGGTTCTATTTCATGGGATCAAATCCGCAAAATTGCAGAAGATAAAATTGTAGACATGAATTGTTTTACAGTTGAATCAGCAATGAGCATGGTTGCAGGAACTGCACGCAGTATGGGTGTTACCGTAACCGGAAACGCACCCGTTAAAAAATAAACAATTAATAACAATTAAAAATTAGCTAAAAAATGGCAACGTTGACTAAAAAAAGAAAAGCTGCAATAGCAAAATTCGATGCTATGAAAGCTCACTCCGTTGCTGAAGCTTCAAAGGTTGTAAAAGAAATTACAACTACTAAATTTGATGCTTCAGTGGATCTTGCGATCCGTTTAGGAGTTGACCCGAAAAAAGCTAATCAGATGGTACGCGGTACAGTTACCTTACCTCACGGTACAGGTAAAACCATGCGCGTTTTAGCAATCGTAACTCCTGATAAGGAAGCGGAAGCTAAAGCAGCAGGTGCTGATTATGTTGGGTTAGATGAATACATCGAGAAAATTAAAGGTGGTTGGACTGACGTAGACGTAATCGTAACCATGCCTTCAGTTATGGGTAAAGTTGGTGCTTTAGGTAGAGTATTGGGCCCTCGCGGTTTAATGCCAAACCCAAAAACCGGAACTGTAACGATGGATATTGGTAAAGCTGTATCAGACTCAAAAGGTGGTAAAATTGATTTCAAAGTAGACAAAGCGGGTATTATTCATACACGTGTTGGCAAAGCTTCTTTCGATGCACAAAAAATCGAGGAAAATGCTAACGAGGTTTTACAGGCAATCGTGAAATTGAAACCATCGAGCGCAAAAGGTACCTACGTTAAGTCGGTAACCATGAGCAGCACAATGAGTGCGGGTATCATCATTGATACTAAATTATTCAATAACTAAAAACTGCTAAATGAATAAAGAAGAAAAAACAAAAGTAATAGATCAGTTGGTGGAAAAATTAAACGCCAACACGAAGATCTATTTAGCAGATTGTTCAACCTTAACAGTTGATAAAGTTAATGCTTTCCGTAAGGTTTGTTTCGATAAGAAAGTAAGCGTTACTGTTGTTAAAAACACATTGCTTAAAAAAGCAATTGAGCGTGCTAACGACAGCAAACTAGCTGAGTTAATCCCTGCATTAAAGGGTGAAACAGCTTTGATGTTTACAGAAACCGCAAACGCACCTGCAAAAGCAATTAAAGAATTCCGTAAAAAAGATTCTAAACCTGCATTAAAAGCAGCCTATGTTGAAGAAACAGTTTACATTGGCGACAATCAATTAGATGCTCTGGCTTCAATGAAGTCGAAAAACGAGATGATTGGCGACATTATTATGTTACTTCAGTCTCCAATCAAACGCGTATTAGGCGGATTAGAGAACAAAAAAGGCAGCGATGCAGAAGCAGCTTAACAACGAAAGAACAATCAGAAAAAACAGAAACAATTAATTAATTATTAAAAATTTAAAAACAAAATAAAATGGCAGACGTAAAATCAATAGCCGAAACACTTGTTAACTTGACAGTAAAAGATGTTCAGGAATTAGCAAAAATATTAAAAGACGAATATGGTATCGAACCGGCAGCAGCAGCAGTTGTTGTAGCAGGTGGCGGTGGCGGTGGCGAAGCAGCTGCAGCTAAAACTACATTCGACGTAATGTTACTTGACGCAGGAGCTGGTAAGCTTGGTGTTGTTAAAGTAGTAAAAGATCTTACAGGACTTGGCTTAAAAGAAGCTAAAGACTTAGTGGACGGTGCTCCTAAAGCAGTAAAAGAAGGTATTGCTAAGGAAGAAGCTGAATCTATTAAGAAAGCTTTAGAAGAAGCCGGTGCTAAAGTTGAGATTAAGTAATTAATGACAATTCGGGAAAAGGCTGTTGTAACAAACGGCCCTTTCCCATTTGTTCTTACTTGATCTGTACTTTGAACTTTGAATCTTTACTAACTTAACTATATAATTACCTTGGCTGCAACAGTAAAACCAAAACAGAGAATAAATTTCTCATCCAACAAATTTCCGATCGAATACCCGGATTTCTTGGATATTCAAGTGAAGTCTTTCCAGGATTTTTTCCAGTTAGAAACTACACCTGAGAACCGCAAAAAAGAAGGTTTGTTTAAAGTGTTTGCCGAAAATTTTCCAATTTCGGATGCACGTAACAACTTCGTTTTAGAGTTTAAAGATTATTATATCGATCCGCCACGCTACAGCATCGACGAATGTATTGAGCGTGGATTGACATACAGTGTGCCTTTAAAAGCAAAATTATACCTGTATTGTACAGATCCTGAACATGAAGATTTTGAACCCATTATGCAAGACGTATACCTGGGTACAATTCCTTATATGACACCAAAAGGTTCATTCGTAATCAATGGTGCCGAAAGGGTAATTGTATCACAGCTACACCGTTCGCCAGGCGTGTTCTTCGGACAAAGCCGTCACGCAAATGGAACCAAATTATATAGCGCCCGCGTAATTCCTTTCAAAGGTTCGTGGATAGAATTTGCTACCGACATCAATAACGTAATGTACGCTTACATCGACCGTAAGAAAAAATTACCGGTAACAACTTTATTACGTGCCATCGGATTCGAGAGCGACAAACAAATTTTAGAGATTTTCGGATTAGCCGACGAAGTAAAAGTCAGCAAAGCCGGTTTAAAGCGTGAGGTAGGCCGCAGACTTGCTGCACGTATTTTAAAAACATGGTTAGAAGATTTCGTTGATGAAGATACCGGAGAGGTAGTTTCTATCGAGCGTAACGAGGTTATCTTAGACCGCGAAACCATTTTAGAAGATGCACACATCGATTTAATTGCTGATGCAGGCGTAAAATCTATCATCTTACACAAAGAAGATATCAATACTGCTGATTACGCAATTATCTATAATACATTACAAAAAGATTCAACCAACTCTGAGAAAGAAGCGATTGAATACATTTACCGTTTGTTACGTAACGCTGAACCACCTGATGAAGAAACAGCTCGTGGTGTAATCGACAAATTATTCTTCTCTGATAAACGTTACGATTTAGGAGAAGTTGGTCGTTACCGTATCAACAAAAAATTAGGTATCGATATTCCAATGAATATCCGTGTTCTTACAAAAGAAGACATGATCCTTATCATTAAGTATTTGATTGAGTTAATCAATTCAAAAACTGATGTGGATGATATTGACCACTTAAGTAACCGCCGTGTTCGTACTGTAGGTGAGCAGCTTTATTCTCAGTTCGGAGTAGGTTTAGCACGTATGGCACGTACCATCCGTGAGCGTATGAACGTTCGCGATAACGAAGTGTTTACTCCTACAGATTTGATTAATGCTAAAACATTATCATCTGTAATTAACTCTTTCTTTGGTACAAATCAGTTATCTCAGTTCATGGATCAAACCAATCCATTATCGGAGATTACGCACAAGCGTCGTTTATCGGCACTAGGGCCAGGAGGTTTATCACGTGAGCGCGCGGGCTTCGAAGTTCGTGACGTACACTATACACACTACGGCCGTCTTTGTACTATTGAAACACCTGAAGGACCAAACATCGGTTTGATTTCTTCATTGTGTGTTTATGCAAAAATTAATAAACTTGGTTTTATTGAAACACCCTACCGTTCTGTAAAGGAAGGAAAAGTGGAAGTAAATAAAGCACCTGTTTATTTAACTGCAGAAGAAGAAGACCAAAAAAATATCGCACAAACAAGCGCAACTATTGACGAAAAAGGAAACTTAACCGGTAAAAAAGTTGTTGCCCGTTTCGAAGGTGATTTCCCTGTGCTTGAACCGGACAAAGTTCATTTAATGGACATCGCACCGAATCAGATTGCTTCAATTGCTGCGTCGTTAATTCCGTTCTTAGAGCATGATGATGCTAACCGTGCCTTAATGGGTTCGAATATGCAACGTCAGGCAGTGCCTTTAATGCGTCCGCAATCTCCAATTGTTGGTACAGGTATTGAAGCACGTGTTGCTCAGGATTCACGCGTTTTAATTAACGCTGAAGGTGATGGTATTGTTGAGTATGTTGATGCTCGCGAAATCGTTATCCGTTACAACCGCAGCGAAGATGAAAAATTAATCAGCTTCGATGGCGATGTAAGAACATATAAGTTAACCAAATTCCAAAAAACAAATCAAAGCACATGCATGAACTTGAAACCAATCGTTAAGAAAGGTGATAAAGTTTCACGCGGACAAGTTCTTTGTGATGGTTATGCAACTGAAGCTGGTGAACTTGCTTTAGGCCGTAACTTAAAAGTGGCTTTCATGCCTTGGAAAGGTTACAACTTTGAGGATGCTATCGTAATTTCCGAAAAAATTGTTCGCGATGATATTTTCACATCTATTCATATTGATGAATATTCATTAGAAGTTCGCGATACAAAACGCGGTTTAGAAGAATTAACTCCGGATATCCCTAACGTAAGTGAAGATGCAACAAAAGACCTTGATGATAAAGGTATTATCCGCATCGGTGCTGAGGTTAAAGAAGGTGATATCTTAATTGGTAAAATCACGCCAAAAGGAGAAACTGATCCTTCACCGGAAGAGAAATTATTGCGCGCTATCTTTGGTGATAAAGCAGGTGATGTGAAAGATGCATCATTACGCGTATCTCCATCTTTGAAAGGTGTGGTAATCGATAAAAAATTATTCTCACGTGCTATTAAGGATAAAAAAGCGAAAGCCGATGAAAAACCGGTTATTGATAAATTAGATTCAGAACACGAGAAGAATATCCACAACATCAAATTGCAATTAATTGATAAATTATTTGTGCTGGTAAATGGCCGTACTTCGCAAGGCGTTCATAATATTTTAGGTGAAGAAATTATTCCTCGCGGAACTAAATTCACACAAAAATTATTAGAGCGTGTTGACTTCTCTGAAGTAAATCCTTCTAACTGGACAACTGATAAAGACAAGAACGAACAAATCGAACGCTTGTTACACAACTTTATGATTAAGTACAATGATTTACTTGGTCAGTACAAACGCGAGAAATTCCAAATCACTGTTGGTGATGAATTACCGGCTGGTATCGTTCAGTTAGCGAAAGTTTACATTGCACAAAAACGTAAATTAAAAGTAGGTGATAAAATGGCGGGACGTCACGGTAACAAAGGTATCGTTGCACGTATCGTTAAAGAAGAAGATATGCCTTTCTTAGAAGACGGCACTCCTGTTGATATTGTATTAAATCCATTAGGTGTACCATCGCGTATGAACCTTGGACAGATTTATGAAACTGTATTAGCATGGGCCGGACAAAAATTAGGATTGAAATTCTCTACACCTATTTTCGACGGAGCTTCCATTGAACAGATAGATGAATACACTACAAAAGCAGGCGTACCTCAATACGGCCGTACCTTCTTAATTGATGGCGGAACCGGTGAGCGTTTCGATCAGCCTGCAACTGTTGGTATTATCTACATGTTGAAATTAGGACACATGGTTGATGATAAAATGCACGCGCGTTCAATCGGACCATATTCATTAATTACGCAGCAACCTTTAGGTGGTAAAGCACAGTTTGGTGGTCAGCGTTTTGGTGAGATGGAGGTTTGGGCACTCGAAGCATACGGTGCAGCCAATGTGTTACAGGAATTATTAACTGTTAAGTCGGATGACGTAATGGGCCGTGCAAAAGCTTACGAAGCAATTGTAAAAGGCGAAAACATTCCTACACCTGGTATACCTGAATCATTCAATGTATTATTACATGAATTAAGAGGGTTGGCCTTAGATGTAACAATGGAGTAATTAAACAATTAAAAATCTAATTAAGCGTAAAACATGGCTTTAAGAAAAGATAATAAATTAAAATCGAACTTCTCTAAAATCACGATCAGCCTTGCATCGCCGGAATCAATTCTGCAGCGTTCAAGCGGTGAGGTGTTAAAACCGGAGACCATCAACTACCGTACTTATAAACCTGAGCGCGATGGTTTGTTCTGTGAACGTATATTCGGTCCTGTAAAGGATTACGAATGTCATTGCGGAAAATACAAACGCATCCGTTACAAAGGCATTATTTGCGACCGTTGTGGTGTTGAGGTAACTGAGAAAAAAGTTCGCCGCGAACGTATGGGGCATATTGCTCTTGTAGTTCCTGTTGCACACATTTGGTATTTCCGTTCTTTACCAAATAAAATCGGTTACATCTTAGGTTTGCCAACTAAAAAGTTGGATATGATTATTTACTACGAGCGTTATGTAGTAATTAACGCAGGTGCAGCAGCAACTGTTAACTATTTGGATTTCTTGACTGAAGAAGAATATTTAAATATTTTAGATACACTTCCGAAGGAAAATGCAATGTTGGATGATACTGATCCGAATAAGTTTATTGCGAAAATGGGTGCTGAAGCAATTCAGGATTTATTATCACGTTTGGATTTGGACAGTTTATCTTACGAATTGCGTCATAAAGCTTCAACAGAAACATCACAGCAACGTAAAAACGAAGCTTTGAAACGTTTACAGGTTATTGAAGCATTCCGTCATGCAAATACTCACGTTGTAAATAAACCTGAGTGGATGATTGTGAAAATTGTTCCGGTTATTCCGCCGGAGTTACGTCCACTCGTTCCATTGGATGGTGGTCGTTTTGCAACTTCAGATTTAAATGATTTATACCGCCGCGTTATTATCCGTAATAACCGTTTAAAGCGTTTAATTGAAATTAAAGCGCCTGATGTGATCTTGCGTAACGAAAAACGTATGTTGCAGGAATCAGTGGACTCTTTATTTGATAACTCACGTAAATCAAA
>CAZRNW010000093.1:0-9664 GCA_964601535.1 uncultured Flavobacteriaceae bacterium | reverse complement strand
TGCCATGCCATGGACTATTAAAGATGTTTGGCAGGTGAACATCACGAATAAAAATGTGGAGATAGTTGAGGAGAACATCCGTTTCGTGAAATTAATTTTCCCTCTAAAGGAAAGCAGTACCTGGGATGGCAACAGTACGAATACGATGGGCCAGTGGGATTATACTTATGCTTATACAGATTTCAGCGAAATCATTAACGGAAACAGTTTTGAAAAAGTAACGCAGGTCACCCAGAAAAATTTCCCGACACTGATTTCACGCGAATATTATATTGAGAAGTATGCAAAAGATGTTGGGTTGGTTTACAGAGAGATTATCGACATTCATTTCAAAGATACCGTTGTGCCTTTAACTTATAATTTAAATAATGTGTACAAAAAATACGGCGTTGTTTATAAATCAAAAGTTATAAGTTACGGAGTAGAATAATTTTCAAAAATCAGATTATGTTTAAAAAATTACCATTCTTTTTAATTTTCATTTCAGCTTTATTTTTAAGTGCAGATTTAATTTCCCAAACAAAATATTGGGTGATGTTTAAAAATAAAACAGGCACACCATATACTATTGGCAATCCTGCTGCTTTTTTATCAGCTAAATCTATTGCCAGAAGAACAGCGCAAGGCATTCCCATCCGCACCAGCGATTTACCTGTTAATCCTTCGTATGTTGCACAAGTAGATAATGTGACTAATGTAATGGTTTTGTACAAAAGTAAATGGATGAACGGCGTAGTTGTTTCCATTGTAAATTCATTCAGCGCTGCTGCTTTAGCTTCAATTAATTCGCTTTCGTTTGTACAAAGTACAGGCGCCGTAAGTAAATACAAAGTAAGTTTTCCTCCAATTGAAAACAGCCCAGTTACAGATAATAATACTTCAAAAATTCAATCGCCTACAGCTTACAATTACGGTAATTCTTTAAATCAGGCGCAAATGATTGGTGCTGATTGTCTGCATAACTTAGGTTACCGCGGACAAGGGATGACGATTGCGGTTATGGACGCGGGATTTACGGACGTGCAGAACTTCGATATTTTCGATAGTTTGTTTATGCAAAACCGTTTATTGGGTTGCCGTGATTTTGTGGATGGTTTAGGTGATACAACAGTTTTTACAGAACACACACACGGTGCTAATGTACTTTCTACCATGGCAGGAATAAAATCAGGTTCTATTATTGGTACTGCGCCAAAGGCAAGTTATTGGCTATTACGTACTGAAGACGGAGCCACTGAAACTTTAAGTGAAGAATATAACTGGATACGCGGTGCAGAATTTGCCGACAGTGTTGGCGCCGATGTGTGTACAACTTCTTTAGGTTACACAACTTTCGACGGAGGATTAAATGATCATACTTATTCAAGTTTAAATGGTAAAACTGCACCAATGAGTATTGCAGCTACCATGGCAGCACGTACCGGAATGTTAGTATTAAACGCAGCAGGTAACGAAGGGGGAAATTCCTGGTATTATATTGCTGTTCCTTCAGATGCCGATAGTATTATTACTGTAGGGTCGGTTGGACCAACCGGAACAAAATCAGGCTTCAGTTCGCACGGACCAACAGCGGATGGAAGAATAAAACCGGATTTGGTAGCACAAGGCGGACCGGCAACGGTTTGTTTATTCGGAATTGGATGTTATTCCGGAAGCGGAACTTCTTTTGCTACGCCTGTATTAGCAGGGGCCGTAACTTGTTTGTGGCAATCGAAAAAACCTGCCACCTATATGCAAATCATTCAAGCCTTAAAAACAACGGCCGACAGCGCTGCGACACCTAATAACAGAATAGGCTGGGGGATTCCGAACATGTGTACCGCCAGATCTTCTCCAATTTTAAGTTCAGTTGGTATTGCAGAAAACATAAAAGACAATGGCGTGAAAATTTATCCGAACCCATTTACAAACGAAATAAATATTTGGTTAAATAATTTACCGGCTGAAAATGTTCAGGTAACTATTACGAATGTATTAGGTCAGGTTTTGTATTCAGAAAAACTAAGCAGACCAAATAATGCCGTTATTAATTTAAATGAAGTCGCAGCTTATAAAAACGGCATCTATTTCGTTAATCTTTCTTCAGGAGATTATAACATAACCAAAAAAATAGTGAAACAGTAATAGTTTATGAATGCTGTTAAAGGTTCTCCCTACTTAAGTAAAATCATTATTGTTGCCGCGCTCGGCTATTTTGTAGATATCTACGATTTAGTTTTATTCGGGATGGAGCGGGTTGCTAGTTTAAAAAGCATTCTTCAGCATCAATTACCTGAATCTGAATTACCTAATATCGGAAAATATGTTGAGACTATAGGTGCGAGTTTATTAAACTGGCAAATGTTCGGTATGTTGGTCGGAGGAATCTTCTGGGGTATATTAGGTGATAAAAAAGGAAGGCTATCCGTATTATTTGGAAGTATCATTACTTATTCTATTGCTAACATTGCAAATGGTTTTGTTAATGATACTGATATGTACGCAATACTTCGTTTTGTTTCAGGCTTTGGTTTAGCTGGCGAATTAGGAGCAGGAATTACTTTGGTTAGTGAAACAATGGATAAAGAAAAGAGAGGGTATGGAACAATGATTGTTGCGTCTGTGGGTTTGTTCGGAGCGGTGATAGCCGGTTTAACAACAATCTTACTCAATAATTGGCGCGTTTCGTATTTTATTGGTGGAGGAATGGGTTTAATGCTTTTAATATTACGTATTGGTGTTTACGAATCTGGAATGTTTAATAACCTGAAAGAAAAATCAAATCTTAGTAAAGGAAACATATTCTATCTTTTCTCACATCCAAAACTTACTTTAAAATATTTGAATGTTATTCTTATTGCATTGCCCGTTTGGTATGTTATGTATTTATTAGTTCAATTCGCACCTGAAATGACCAAAGCACTTGGTTTGGTTGACCGACCGACTGAAGGAAAAATTCCAATAATGATAGCTTACATTGGGATTACAATCGGTGATGTTTGTAGCGGAGTACTAAGTCAAAAATTAAAATCAAGGAAGAAAGCTCTTTTTATTTTCATCAGTCTTACACTTTTGTTCTCAATTTTGTATTTCATTTTTGTGCCGTATTCAAGTTTTGTGTTTTATTTAATTGTGTTTTGCATTGGCTTTGCAACAGGTTATTGGGCCGTATTTATGAGTAGCGCTTCGGAATTGTTTGGTACAAACATCAGAGCGACTGTTACAACTACTGCTCCAAATTTCGTAAGAGGATCTGTACCTTTAATGTCAGCAGTACATTTATCATTGAAACCAAGTATTGGTCCGGTAAATTCAGCAATATACATTGGTATTGGTGTATTTATTTTAGCATTTTTAGCTTTATATAAATTAGAAGAAACCTTTCATAAAGATTTAAATTATACAGAGTAACACTTATGCAAAACTTAAATCTTTAAATTTTGAATCTTCAAATCTTTAAATTAATAAAATGGGAAAAGATACAGTTGTGATAGGAGGGACTTCGAGTCCCGAAAAATACGGCTACAAAGCCACAGTGAGTTTAAAAAATCACGGACATAAAGTTTATCCCGTTGATTTGAAAGCAGGAAAAATTGAAGGCATTGATGTTTTAACGGACAAACCATCCATTCAAAACGTAGATACCGTTACATTATATGTAGGACCAAAACATCAGGCTGACTGGAAAGAATATATTTTTAGTTTGAAACCAAAACGTGTTGTGTTTAATCCCGGCACAGAAAACGAAGCGTTTGAAGCTGAAGTAAGGGCAAAAGGCATTGAAGCTATAGAAGCTTGTACTTTAGTGATGTTATCCATTGGAAACTATTAATGGAATTTGTTTTGCGTTCATACAAAGAATTAAGTGTCGACGAATTATACGAGGCGCTGAAATTACGTTGTGCTATTTTTGTAATAGAACAGAATTGCAATTATCAGGACATGGATGATAAGGATCAGAATTCTTATCATTTATTGGGTTATGAAGGAAAGCAATTAGTTGCTTACGCAAGAATTTTACCAAAAGGTTTATCTTATAAAGAAGCTTCTATCGGTAGGGTAGTGGTGGATAAAAATTTCAGGAAGAATGGAAGTGGCAAGGCTTTAATGCAAGAAGCCATTGCACAAGCAAAAAAATTATTCAGTGCAACCGAAATTGTTATTTCAGCTCAATGTTATCTCGAAAAATTTTATGGTGACTTAGGTTTTAAAATAGAAGGTGAAAGTTATTTAGAAGACGACATCCCGCATATAAAAATGAGATTAAAAGCTTAATGGAACAGAAACCTAAAGATCCGCTTCATGGAAAAACTTTAGAGATGATTGTAAAGCAACTCGTTTATCATTTCGGCTGGGAAGAATTAGGGAATATTATCCGCATCCGCTGTTTCACAGAGAATCCAAGTATTAAATCAAGTTTAACTTTCTTAAGAAAAACCGATTGGGCCCGCAAAAAAGTTGAGAAGCTTTATATTGAGTTGATCGAAGACGGTGATATTACCTGATATCTTCTTTTTTCAGAACATACAATTTATCAATACCGATAGGCAGACAAGTACTAAATTTATATTCGGATTCAATTGTATAACCAGCAAGATGAACAGGACTAACAATAAAATTATCTTTATCAATCCACCACCAGCGGTCTTTATGCTCAGGATTGTAATTTTTAACCGGGTCGCCCAAATGCCAGCCGTTGAATTCAAAACCGCCGTCAATTTCGTTAGGGGAAATTTTTAAATCGTTTAGCAAATGACTCGTGGCTTTATATTTTGCTTTATGAAAGTTCATATAATCATTCGTTCCAATTACAGCCAGGAAGCTTAGCACTCCAAAACACAAAATGAATTTTAATTTTTTAATTTCCATATGGACTGATGAAGCATAAGCAAAAATTAAAAAAGGAAGTATCACTAATAAATAGCGGTCATTCGCATAACTGAAACACAAAGGCAGAAGATAAAAAACAAAAAGTAGTATCAGGAAAAGTCCGCTGACAAATTTTTTATCCATCTGAAATTTATTAGCAATGGAGAAAAAGGCCAGAAAAAAACTAACAGCGCCGGCTATATTAAAGACAACAGAAAGAATTACTGCCAAAGTACCCATTGGTGCAGGTTCATCTGTATTATATCCTGTTAAAACAAGCGGACCAAAACCATGTTGATGAAAAATATTTCCAACAAAAGGGAGCATATGTCCTGAAAAAATCATTTTCGCAATAACAAGTAACAGATAAAAAACAAACATCCATTTAAATTTAGGCGATTGTTTAATTGCTGCGAAATGTGTTTTGGTATTAGAAACCGTTAGTGGTATTATGAATAAACCCAGACAAATAGTAGAAGTAATAAAATAATAAACAATTCCTGCCAAAGCTTTTTTATCAGGATGTGTAATGGTGTTTAAAATTTTATTTATCTGCAGATTGTAATTAACAGGAATGATGCCGAAATTTTTAGCCGTACTTTCATAAGTGAGAACTGCAGCGTAAGTCAGTATAAACGGAATTACAGCCATAATCATATCCCTGAAAGTTTTTTTTGAATTATAAAGCAAAATAATTCCAAAAATCAGAGGAAATACAATTCCAATCTGACGGTTTAGGGAGGCAATGATGGAAACGGATATAAACAAAACATAAAAAGCCTGATTTAGTTTTTTAAAATAAACAAGCATGAGCTGAAAGAGTATCAGTAAAAGGAATAACTGAAAGATATCCGACATAAAAGTATTACTCAAAGCAATTGTTAGCGGATTAAAAACAAAAATCAATTGGATAATAAACGACCATTTGCTTTCTATTTCCAATAATTTTGTAATGGAATTGACAATAGGAATCATCAAAACAATTGACACAATAGAAATAAACCGTAAAGCCGTAAAAGAAAAACCAAAGATTTTACATACGGATAAACCAACAAAGAATTGGGGTAAATCGGGACAAGCTTGCCAGAACGAAAATTTCAATTTTCCTGTATTCAGATAATCAAAGATAGAACGCGCATAAGCCCAATCATCATTTAAAGGGAAATCGCCAATAGGATTAATAAATAATTCGCAAAGCAAATAAGCGCAAATGGTTATTAATACCGGATATTTTGTAATTGCTTTTATAATTTGATTTTCTTTTCTACCAAAGGTTTTACTTTTTCAACAAATAATTTCATGGAAGATTCAACCAGTTCAGGTTTAAGCATTCCGAAATTTTTCAATAACATTAGGTGATTTAAGCCCATTTTGTGTAATTCCACAATTTTATCTGCAACAGTTTCAACAGAGCCGAATAAATGCAAACCACTTTGCATGACATCATTGTAAGTTTGTTGTTTAGCGTATAAACGTGTGCGGACGTACAAATTAAAAGCATTTTCTGCATTTTCACATGCTTTGGCATCAGTTTCGGCAACATGACAATGAAAAGCGAATAATGAAGAAGGATTTTTTTGTCCTGATTCAGAGAATCCCTTTTCAAAGTCATTATAGAGTGTTTTTATCTCAGAAAAATCATTTACAGAAGCGTAGGGCACGCAAATAATATTGTGTCCTTGTTTTCCGACATGATAGGCGGCTTCGGCGCGTAAAATAGCTACAAATAATGGGACATGAGCCTGTGTAACCTGAACGTTAGTTTGTACGTTATTATAAGAAGCGAATTTTCCTTTAAAATTAATGACTTTGCCGGTTAAAGCCTGTTTTAAAACAAAAAGGTTTTCATCAAAGCGTTCGCGTTTGGTTTCAGGATCTATATCATAGCCTTCAAATTCGTGTTTCAGATAACCGGAGCCAACGCCAAGAATTAATCGACCGTTCGATAAGATGTCGAGCATGGCGTAATTTTCGGCAACCGTTAAAGGATTATGGAACGTTAAAATAGAAATAGCCGGACCAAGTTTAATTTGTTTGGTGTGTTGTGCGAGTGCCGTTAAAAAAATAGCGGGATTTGGAACGGCGCCGTATTCATGAAAATGGTGTTCGGCCACAAAAAAAGAATCGTAGCCGAGTTTATCGGCCAGGATTCCTTGATTTAAAACTTGTTGGTAGAGCTCAGGAATCGTACGTTGAAGTGACGGGTGATGATCCTGAACTGAAAAAATAGAGTACTGCAAGCAATTACTTTTTAGTTTGCTTTTTAATAACGGCCTGGTTCTTTAAAATGGCTTTTTGGTTACCAATAATGCTTTGAAGCATCTTTTGATTACTGATAATTGAACCCTGGTTTTTGATTATTTTTTTCTGATTAGCAATAATCGTTTTTTGGTTGGAAAGGATAGAGTTTAATGCTTTTGACATGGTATTTGGTTTTGGTTGAGATAAATGTATTCAATAGCCTTTACAAATTCAAATATCCATGTCATATACATCAATTACAGTTAAATACAAAATACTATAATTAACATTATGTTAAATAGTAATTCGCATAATTAGGAGGTTTTTACACCTCCTTATACTTGATTATCACTACTTTCCCTTGTTTAATTTAGCTGTAATTCCTGCAGCTTTCGCTTCATCACCTACCAATAAATATAACCGGCGTAAAGATTGTAAAGTTGAATTATCGTCCCCTTTAAATTCCAATGCCTGCTCGAAATATGGAATTGCTTTTTTGTATTGCTCGGTGCACTTAGCCATAATCTCTTTTTGCTTGGCGGCTAATTTGGTTATTGTGGCATCATTCATCTCTTTATTATACATGTACGTTCCGTAATTGTAATATAAAGCGCCTAAATTATATAAAGCATTAAAACTGTAATCCGGATTACTTGGCTTCAACTCTACGGTCTTTTTGTAATGCTCTTCCGCTTTTCCAAACAATTCTGTAAAGTTGGCCGGCTTATCCATGTCCTTATCTTTTCCATCCGGACCTTTAGTTTTCGGATTCGCCATGTTATCGTAAGTATTCGCCACAATTAAATGTAAAACTGCGTTGTTCGGGTCTTTTTCTAAAGCCAGTAATAAATTATTTACCGATTCCTGTTGTTTACCGCGCTGTAAAAAATAATCAGTTTCTAAATTCAGTAAAGTCATATCGTTCGGATATAACTTTCTTCCTTCCTGTAAAGTTGTTAACGCGCTTACCGTATCCTGTGTATTTACTTTTGCATTATATAAATACTGATACGTTGAAGCATTCGCCATCTTCTCATCAATCATCCGCTGATTAATTTTTACAACCTTGGTGTAATTTTTTGCCTTTTGTGCCGATAAAGATGCGTTAAACAAACTAACGGTGTCCTTGCGGCCCTGATTCAGCATACTACTTAAACTGAAAGAATTCTCGAAATAATCAGAAGCCTCATAGTACTTTTTTCCTTTGTAATACCCTACCGCCAGATTATTTAAGTCATCTATCATCGATAATCCCGTCGTAAGCAATTCCTGAAAATCTTCCGGCTTTTTCGAAGCGGCTTTTACAAACTCCATCGATTTAACGGCTTCCATGAATTCTTTGGTACTTACATTGCTGTAAGCTGCTTCCATTCTTGCTTTTTTATCACCTGCCGTCGCAGCTGCTTTTTCTTCTTCCGCTTTTAAATTGCTTTTAAACAATTCGTAATAAATCTGCGTTTTGTAAATATGGGTTTTCGGATTATTTTTGGTTTCTTCACTTGCAGCGGCTGCATCAATTGCTTCTTTTGCCTTCATTAAGTAAGATGGATCCGGCTTTTCTTTAAGAGTTGCCTGATAATCCGTTAAGCCCCTCCAGGCCGCATTCACTTTCGATTTTTGCGCTAAACCTGAAAAAGATAAAGAAACTAATAAGACAAAAGCAATTGATTTTTTAATCATACAGAACAAATTTCTTGTTATTTATATTTATCCGCTTTTTCGGTCTCTCCGAGTTTTAACAATAACTGACGTAAACGCTGTTTTGTTGCTTTATCAGGACTCACTTCATAAGATTTCTCGAAATACACGACCGATTTTTTCCAGTCTTCCATTGCTTTTGCATCAAATTCTTTTGCTTCCTTTGCCTTTGCCGGAGGCAAATCACCGGCTTTTTTACTCCACTCGTTTCCTTTATTAAAATAAACCACACCTAAGTTATAATTCGCAACATCGTAATCAGGTTTTATTTCTAATGCTTTCATGTATTCCGCTTCAGCTTTATCTAACTCGTTTGTTTTTGTATAGATATTAGCAAGAATGGCGTGCAAAATCTCATTGTCGTTAGCCGCTATCGCCGCGATTAATTTCTCTTTCAGCTCAGTTGATTTTTTTCTCGCCAGATAAATATTGATTTCCAAATTTACCAGATCCATGTTGTCATCAAATATCTTTTTTCCTTTCTCGATATAAGATAAAGCCTTTGCAGTATCTTTTGCACCAAGCATAATGTTCGACATGTTCACGAAAATTTTCGGGTCTTTGTAATTGATGGCAATTAACTTATCGGCAAACTCCTGCATTTTCGGAATATCACCGGCACGCGCATACATATCGTACTTATTAAATAGCAATTTTTCTTTAGTAACGTTGTTACGCTTCATCCCCTCATCAAAATCATAAATCAAAGCTGCTTCCAGCATATCATAACACTTTAAAGCTTTATCGAACATTTTGGCCTGACCTAAACGCCCTGCTTTTCTGTTTGTTGCGCTGGCTGCCATAACTATCGGGCCTTTTACATCCGGCTTATAAATTGGGTCTTTAGCATTTTCTTTTAAGTCAATGGCCAAACAAT
>CAZRNW010000092.1:0-9676 GCA_964601535.1 uncultured Flavobacteriaceae bacterium | reverse complement strand
TTATGATTATTGCCGGCGCCGGTTCGGGAAAAACACGCGTTCTCACCTATCGTATTGCACATTTAATTCACAGCGGTGTAGATGCTTTTAATATTTTATCGCTCACTTTTACCAACAAAGCGGCTAGGGAAATGAAGGACCGTATTCACCGGATTTGCGGCAACGATGCAAAAAATTTATGGATGGGCACTTTTCACTCGGTGTTCGCTAAAATTTTACGTTACGAAGCTGAGAAATTAGGCTATCCTCCCAATTTTACGATTTACGATACCGACGACAGTAAAAGCGTTATCAAAGATATTCTTAAACAATTTAATCTGGATGAGAAAGTGTATAAACCTTCTTTGGTTCTGAACAGGATTTCTGATGCTAAAAATAAATTAATCTCCGCGGCCCATTATGCCAACAATCCGATTACCGCAGCGGAAGACCAATCCAGTAATAAACCTTTATTAGGACAAATTTTTATAGCCTATCAAAAACGTAATTTCAAAGCGGGCGCAATGGATTTTGATGATTTACTTTTTAATACCAATGTGCTTTTACGTGATTTCCCGGATGTGCTTTTAAAATATCAGAATAAATTCCGTTATATATTGGTAGATGAGTATCAGGATACCAATTTTTCGCAGTACGTTATCATAAAACAATTAGCCGCCCGTTTTCAGAATATTTGTGTTGTTGGTGATGATGCACAGAGTATTTACGCTTTCCGCGGCGCAAACATTCAGAATATTTTAAATTTTGAAAAAGATTATCCGGATTTAAAAACCTTTAAACTTGAACAAAACTATAGAAGCACACAAAACATTGTCGGGGCGGCCAATCACATTATTGCCAACAACAAAGAACAGTTCAAAAAAAATGTTTTTACTGAAAATGCAGAAGGAGAAAAATTAAAAGTCATACGCGCAAACACAGATAACGAAGAAGGTTTGAAAATTGTGCAGTCGATTTTCGAGACAAAAATGCAGGAGCAGGCGATGAACTCACAATTCGCTATTTTGTACCGCACCAACGCGCAATCACGTGCCTTTGAGGAAGCTTTACGCAAATTAAATATCGCTTATAAAATTTATGGCGGCGTTTCGTTTTATCAGCGTAAGGAAATTAAAGACGCACTCGCCTACTTCCGATTAACAATAAACAATAACGATGATGAATCGTTAAAACGCATCATCAATTATCCTGCAAGAGGTATCGGACAAACCACCATCGATAAAATTATTGTCGCCGCGGCGGAGCACGACATAAGTATGTGGACAGTAATTCAGAACCTGAAAGATTTCAATCTTGGAATTAATGCAGGAATTAGTGCAAAGATTGGAGATTTTGTAACTGCAATTAAGTCTTACGCTTTGATGCTGCCTTTAAAAGATGCATTTGAGTTGGGAAATCATATTTTAGTTAGCTCGGGTATAGTGCGTGAATTATATTCTGATAAAACGGTTGAAGGCGTTGCGCGCTACGAAAACATTCAGGAATTATTAAATGGTATAAAAGATTTTTCAGAAACAGAACGAACACCCCAGGAAGATGAGCTCAATGAAATTACAAAATTGAGTCTGCCTACTGAAGAAGGCAATATGTTTGCTGAGCAAATTGATAAAGGCATCCGTACATTGGATGAATTTATGCAGGAAATTACTTTGATGACAGGAACAGATGATGCCGACAGCGAAGAGAATAAAGATACCGTCAGCTTAATGACTATACACGCTGCCAAAGGTTTGGAATTTCCATATGTATATGTGGTTGGATTAGAAGAAAATTTATTTCCATCGCAATTATCACTGAACAGTCGAACTGAATTAGAAGAAGAACGCCGTTTGTTTTATGTGGCCATTACTCGTGCCGAGAAAAAAGCAACTTTAAGCTATGCATTGACGCGTTACCGTTACGGCAACATTTTATATTGTGAGCCCAGTCGTTTTATTGATGAAATAGAATCTAAATACATTGAATTACCAGAAAATAATACAGTGGAATTTGAAGATGATACCTTCGATAGTTTCAGAAAAGGGTATAACGATAAAAAAGAAGTGAAGTTTGAAAGATTCGGAAAATCCAAATTCAAGAAAAAAGAACCGGAGGCAAAAATAAATTTTCAACCGCCTAAAAATTTAATTTCCTTAAATTCACGTTTGGCAAAACAAGCCACAACAAAACCTGTTGATACCGATGGTAACAAGGCGTTAAAACCTGGCGATGTTGTTGTGCATGAAAAATTCGGACAAGGTCAGATACTTGATATTGAAGGTAGTTGGCCGGAGAGTAAAGCGACAATTAATTTCATGAGCACCGGCGAGAAAAAATTGTTATTGAAATATGCTAAATTAAGTTTACTCTAATGAAGAAGCTTAAAAGTTTATTTTATTTTTATTTTCTCTTTGTTATCAATAGTTCAATACACGGGCAGGTTAACCCCGTTGATTCTTTAAAACTCATTTTAAAAAACGCAAAGCACGATACTTTAAGATGCCGTGCCTTAGCAGGTCTTACTGAAATTGCGCCAGACGGAGAATGGGAAGCGTTTAATGCCCAATTAGCTGAAATAGCTGAACAAAATTTAAAGCGCTATAATTCTTCAGATCCGTTTGCTAAAGTATTTAAAAAATATCTGGGTCTTTCGTTCATCAATTCAGGAATCATTGTAAAAACCCAGGGAAAAGTAGATGAAGCCCTTGTGTATTTTAAGAACAGTTTAAAAATTCAGGAAGAAATTAATAATAAAGAAGGGATTGCTTATGCGCAAGGCGCTATTGGTGTTATTTACCAGGATTTAGG
The DNA here is from genome assembly GCA_964601535.1 of uncultured Flavobacteriaceae bacterium. Taxonomy (GTDB): domain Bacteria; phylum Bacteroidota; class Bacteroidia; order B-17B0; family Aurantibacillaceae; genus JAHEYG01. Next base: position 6,889 of record CAZRNW010000092.1, on the reverse strand, counting down.
AAAAAATCAGGAAGCTCTATCCTATCATTTAAAAGCCGCGCAAACCCAAAAAGAAGTGAACGATCTCCGCGGGCTCGGCTACACATTGATTTACATCGGACAGGTATATAACGATGAAGGCAATATTATGAAAGCCATGGAATATTATTCGATGAGTTTAAAGATTAACGAGAAAATTGATAACAAGCAGGGAATTGCTTTTGCAACGAACGACCTTGGTGTTCTTTACAAATCACAAAACCAGCTTAATGAGGCATTGCAATCTTATACCAAGAGCTATCAACTACAAGGGGAAATGGGCGATAAATTAGGGCAGGCCATTTCCTTAAATAATGTTGGAGACGTTTATAGAGCAAAGGGAGATCTTAGCAAAGCCCTTGAGTATTTTCAGAAAAGTTTAGCTTCCAGTATTGAAATAGATAATAAGCATGGGATAGGAAGAGCTTTAGGTAATATTGGTCTGACTTATGAAACTCTTCATAATTTAGATTCAGCAAAGATGTACTATGAAAAATGCCTTGGTATATATGAAGAAATAAAAGAATCAGAAGGCATTGCTACCATTAACACATCTTTAGGGAGAATTTATTTCAGTTTAGGCAAAAACCAAAATGCTATTGATTATGCTTTAAAAGGTTTTGATTTAGCGAAGCAACTGGGCTACCCTACGCAGATCAGTAATTCCGCAAATCTTTTAAAAGACATTTACAAGAAACAGAATCAGCCCGGAAAAGCACTCGCTATGTTTGAGCTCTATTTACTTATGAGGGACAGTATTGATAATCAGCAAAACAAAAAGGCAAGTATAAGGAATCAGTTAAAATACGATTTCGAAAAAAAAGCTGCTGAAGAAAGTATAAGAGTGGCTAACGAGAAAAAATTAAGTGACCTTAAATTTGAACAGGAACAAAAACAGCGTTATTTTTTATATGGTGGTTTGGTTTTAACTGTAGTTTTCGGCGGTTTTATGTTCAATCGTTTCCGGATTACACCAAAACAAAAGAAGGTGATTGAAGCACAAAAACAACTGGTGGATGAAAAACAAAAGGAAATAATCGATAGTATCCATTACGCGAAACGTATCCAGCAAAGTTTAATGCCTAATGAAAAATTCATCAAAAAGATGATGGATAAATTAAAGAAATAAGAGGATTCCTGAAAATCATTTGTAAGCATTAGCTTAATCTAAATACTAATAATTAAATTCGGTTTAAACTTTGTGTATTTAGCTCATTAATTCCCAACCGATTTATCTTTGAAACTTGAAAATATCTCGTTTTTCTGTCAATTTTATAGAAATTGACCCAAATTATTATTTAGGAATGCAGTGCATGCCCACCATGTAAGAAATTTGCTGTTTTTGTAAAATATTATTCTTTAACGAATCAAGGCCTTTTTTATCTTTAACACTTATTAATTTTATCTAAATAAATTTAGTATAATCTCTTTTTATGAAAGTTGCAATTTTTGGAGGCGGTGTAGCAGGACTTAGCGCAGCGCACGAATTAATCAAACGGAAATTTGAAGTTGAAGTATATGAAGCAACCGCAGTTCCCGGCGGCAAAGCCCGTAGTGTTGGCGTTCCCGGCTCAGGTAAAGAGGGACGCATGGATTTGCCGGGCGAACACGGATTCAGATTTTTCCCGCGCTTTTATAAACATATTGTGGCAACCATGGCCGACATTCCTCTTAAAAAAGGAACAGTTGCCGATAATCTTGTAGAAACAGAAAGAATCCGTTTGGCCAGATTTGATAAGGGGTCGCTGATTTTACCGGCACGTTTTCCCCGTTCGCTGAAAGATTTAGAACTTATTTTCGATAAAGGACTTGATTCGGGCTTAGGTCTATCACAGCAGGATAAAAAAGATTTTGCTTTGAAAGTATGGCAACTGATGACGAGCTGCCGAGAACGCCGTAAAAATGAATACGAGAGAATTTCCTGGTGGGAATTCATGGATGCAGATAGTCATTCGAATGCTTACCAAACCATTTTCGTAAAAGGATTAACACGTACACTTGTTGCGGCACGTGCTGAAAAAGCGAGCACAAAATCGGGAGGCGATATTTTTATTCAGCTGATTTTTGATATTGCACGTCCGGGAATAAGCAGCGACCGCATTTTAAACGCACCTACCAACGAAGCATGGATTGACCCCTGGATGGAACATCTTAAAAAGCAAGGGGTGAAGTTTTATTTTAATGCACCACTTAAAAAATTTAATTGCAGTGCAACTGATGTTATCAGCGCAACAGTAACTGTAAATAACGCCGACAAGAATGTAAAAGCAGATTATTATTTGTCAGCCATGCCTGTTGAAGTAATGGCGACTAAAATTGATAAGGACCTTATGTTTATTGACCCTACTTTGCAAGGCGTAATAACACTCAGTGATTCGGTGTCATGGATGAATGGTTGTCAGTTTTACCTGACGGAAAATGTAGATATCTGTCATGGACATGTTATTTATATTGATACACCATGGGCATTAACTTCAATTTCGCAAAAACAATTCTGGCCCAATACTGATTTAAGCAAATATGGTGATGGAAAAGTGAAAGGCGTTTTGTCGGTTGATATTTCGGATTGGGATTCACCGGGGATTCTTTATAACAAAACTGCCAAAGAATGCAGTAAAGAGGAAATCATAAAAGAAATATGGGCACAGCTTAAAAAGAGTTTAAACGTTGAAGGAAAAGTTGTGCTGGAAGATTCGTATTTGCACGAATGGTATCTGGATGCGGACATTGAATTTGAAATTCCTAAAAAAAATAAAGAACCCTTACTCGTAAACACGGTTAACTCCTGGAATCTGCGGCCTTATTCTTACACACGGGTGCCTAGTTTATTTTTAGCCAGTGATTACGTAAAAACCTATACAGACTTAGCAACAATGGAAGGTGCAAATGAAGCCGCCAGACGTGCGGTTAATAATATAATTGACAGTTCAGGTATATGGACCCGCAAATGTAAAGTATGGAACCTGCATGAACCTTTTTGGCTTAGTTTGTTCAGGTGGCTGGATTTCAGGCGGTATAAAAAAGGACTTACCTGGAACCAAAAATTCCCGTGGTTTTTCGAGGTAATAGAAGCCGTAATTGTTTTTTTTAAGAGAATATTTTAATACTTTAACATCATGCAAAACTGGTTAAATTTAGAAACTTATACCAACCTTGAGCTAAGCCTCTTTGGAGTTGGCGCATTCTTTTGGCTAATGTGTTATGTATTCATTATCCGGAGTATTTTTAAGTACAAATTTGTAGGTATTTCAGCCGGTGTGGTTGGTGCTAATTTTGCCTGGGAGTTTTTATGGGCCTTTGTATTTAAACAAGACATGGGCTTTTTACTTCAGATAGGTTATTTAGGCTGGTTTTTTCTCGACTGTATTATTGTATGGGGAATTTATAAATACGGAGACAAACAAGTCAATCCCAAAATCAAACCTCATTTCAAATTACTATTTACCTATTCTATTATTGCATGGTTGGCGGTACTTTATTTCTTTACCGATGGATTCATTTACGAAACAACTCAGATTGGGGCTAATTCGGCATATGCGATTCAGCTTTTAATATCTGTTTCCTGTTTAATTATGTTCCTGAACAATCCTGATGAAAAAGGAATTAGTTATCTCGCCGCCTGGGGCCGAATGTTAGGTTCATTATTTTGCGGTATCATGTGCACCATTCACTGGAAAGATAATTTATGGATACCAACGATGGTAGTGGCTTATATGGTTATTGATATTTATTATATCATTCTGGCTACAAAAGCCATAAAAAAGAATGGTTTTCACTGGTAAATTCTGATGAAGGAATTCATTTTAGTAGAAAACGCCCAGTCCAGAATCAAAGCCATTAACAGGTTTTGTTTTTTTACAGCATTGCTGGCTACTCCGTACGTTTTTATTTTTTACTTAAATGACCTGATAATTGAGTCATTAGTAATGCTCTCGATTATTCTGTTATTTCTTTTTTCAACTTATCTGAACAGAATATCTAAATTTTCGTGGTCAAAAACCATCATTATATTAAACACCAATTTTGCTGTGGGTTATTTTTCTGTAAAACTAGGTTTTACCTCAGGGATACATTTGTTCCTTTTTTCGGCACCGCTTATTACTTATATGCTTTTTGAATATACTCAAAAATTAAAAATAACCCTTAGTATTTCTGCTTACTCACTTAATTTTCTTGCAATATATATTGTTCATAAACTTACTCTCTTTCCATTTATACAGCTATCAGACAATATTCATGACCTTTTGTATTTCATGAATTTCATTTTCAGTCTCTCATTATGCTTTTTCCTCATCATTTATTTTGCCAATAATAATTTTCTATATATCGCATTGCTAAAAAAGGCGAACAGGGTTCTTGAAGATCAGCACGGTCAGATGCAAAATGAAATTGTTGAGAAAACTTCAGCGCATAAAAAATTAAGTGAGACCTTGAAAGAAAAAGACACATTGCTCTCTGAAATTCACCACAGGGTAAAAAACAACCTTGCCGTCATTTCAGGCTTACTTGAATTACAAAACTATTACGTAAAAGATGAAAAGGCTTCGGGCATACTGAAAGAATCCAGAAACAGGATAAAATCAATTGCCCTGCTTCATGAAAAGTTTTACGAGAATAAAAATCTAGACAGTGTGGAAATACGCTCTTATGTTGATGAACTAATCCATTATATTAAATTATCTTTTACCAGCGAAAAGAAAAACATCAAAATACACGCTCAAATCGATCAGATTAATTTACCGATGAAGGAAGCACTTCCTTTTTCTTTACTTATAAACGAATTGACCACCAATTCTTACAAACATGCATTTAATAGCCGCGATAACGGCAACATCTACATCTCGGTTACCAAATCCAACAACGAATTTATTTTCAGATATAAAGATGATGGTTGCGGGTTCGATACCTCCGGGGAAAAAGGCAAAAATTCGCTGGGCATGAATCTGATAGAAGCTTTTTCGAAACAACTAAAAGGAAACATGACATTGGAATCCAATAAAAATGATGAAATTAGCGGTGTTGATTTTAAATTAAGTTTTAAATTAGCGGGCTAATGAAGAAAATTTTAATTGTAGAAGATGATTTTGTGTTAAGCATGATTAACCGGAAACACCTTGAATTAATGGGGCATGAGGTAGTTGATTCAGTAGTAAGCGGTGAAGACGCTATTGAAGCCGCCAGGAAATATAATCCCGAAGTGATTTTAATGGACATGCGTCTTGAGGGTTCTATGTCGGGCGCTGAAGCCATGATTGAAATATCTAAATTCAGTGGTGCTTATGTGATTTATTTAACCGGAAATTCCGAACAGGAATTTAATGCCCTCACTCAAAAAACAAATATGCTTGCTTTTTGCGTTAAACCCGTACATTTCGAAGAATTAAAAAGCATCTTAAGCAATATTGAATGAAAAAAATAACTTCCCTCGATGAATTAAGAAAAGTCTCAAGAGGTGATAATGAACTAGTAAAAGAATTCATTACCAAATTTATCGCTCAGTTAACAAAGCAGATATCCGATTTAAATGAATTTTTGGTTACCGGGAATGTTACTGAAATAAAAAGCATCGCCCATAAAATGAAATCTTCCATGTTTTATTTTGGAATGCATAGGCAAAGGGAACTGGCAATAGAAATTGAGCAAAACATTCAAACGGATTTTACTAAAATCAAACCTTTTATCCAAGAACTAACGGATTCATGTCGGTTGGCAATTATTGAACTGAACGAAGAGTTAATTATCATTAACAAGCAATAAACTAATTACTTACTTTAATAATTTTAGCAGCGTAAAGTAATTTCGTTCCGCTAAACAACTTAAGATAATAAGCCCCGGTTGGCTGCTCACTCATATTTACCACTGTTCTCTCATCCGCTAAATTCTTTTTTACAACCAATTGTCCAAGCGAATTGTAGATTTCTGCGACAACATTCTTTGCTTTTATTTTTTGCAAAACAATAAACTCACCTTTATTCGGATTAGGCTGAATAGAAAAATGACTTAAATACTCCGTTGTTGCATTTATACCTGTACATAATGAAACCGATTGCGTATAAATACCTTGAGCCGGACAACCACTATCGTTAATTCCATTAACTGTATAAGTAGTAGTAACGCTTGGGGTAACACTAATACTATTTGTATTCGCGCCGGTTGACCAAGTAAAAGTGGATGCGCCCAGAGCTGATAACATGGTTGAATCGCCCTGACATAAAACGGTGTTTGCAGAGGTTACAGACATGGTTGCAACAGCATGTGACAAATTAATGTATTTGTAAGTCGGAGAATAAGAACCAAATCCATTCATTGATAAGGTATATGTTCCGGGGATATTTGTTGTAATGCTTTGTGTATTTGCAGTAACAAAACCAGGCGGACCAGTCCATATGTAAGGACCAAGGCCAATCGGTGCCATTAATGTATCGGTTTTAGTTGCACAACTATTAATTGTAATGGTATCAGAAACAGCACTGCCTCTGACAGAATTAATCAAAATATACATTGAATCGCATTGCGAATCAAAATAACCATATCCGGAATGGCCGGCATAAGGACAATCAAACGCATTCGCCTCAATTGTTATGCAGGTGCCAAGGTAAGGCGTTAAGTTAATCGCGGCAATATTCCATTTTGTTCTTGTAAATAATCCGGAAGCAGCCGTAAAAGATACAGAACCCGTCATGCTTGTACAGGGAATATATCCCGGACAAATAGAACTTGATTGCTGGCTTGGCGACATACTGAACTGAGGGGAAGGCAACAAATTACCTGAACAATCTTTAAACTTTACCGAAACGCCGTTATGATCACAGCAACAATGACCTCCGCCATTGGCTACAACCATTGAAGCAAAAGTAAACAGCGAATTAGA
>CAZRNW010000091.1:0-9725 GCA_964601535.1 uncultured Flavobacteriaceae bacterium | reverse complement strand
ATATTTAGCGAACTCAGAATTTTATACCGGCGCGTTTCCTGCTAACTATAGTAATGCACTGGGCGGCGTATTCGATTTAAAAATGCGTAACGGTAATAACGAAAAACACGAGCGCACTTTTCAATTAGGTATTTTAGGAACAGAATTAGCTATGGAAGGTCCGCTTAGTAAAAAAAGCGGGGCCAGTTATATGCTAACATACCGCTACTCTACTCTCGCCCTATTCTCTGCATTTAAAATTCCGATTAGTTTTGGTACAAGTGCCATTCCTCAATATCAGGACGGCGGTTTCCGGTTTAATTTCCCAACAAAAAAAGCAGGCGTGTTTAGTTTCAGCGGCATTGGCGGATTAAGTTCTATTGAAATTTTATTAAGTAAGGTGCGCGAAAAACCGCGCGAATTGTATGGCGACCAAACACGCGATCAGTATTTCAGCACCAACATGGGCGTGGCTATGCTAAATAATACCTACTCTTTCAATCCGCGTACCTTGATGAAAACAACTTTAGCAATTGGTACACAGTACATCAATTCTGACCATTATCTTATTTTGCGTGACGCAAATTATGTTCCCGATACAGTTTTACCGCATATTCTAGATTATACACAACAAGAAACAAAAACCACTTTATCGTGGTATGTGAAGCGAAAAGTAAATGCAGCAAATAGTTTTAAAACCGGGTTTTTTGCCAATCAAATTCATGTTGATTATGCCGACCGTGTAAAAATAAATTCTCTTTATGATACTATCGCCGGTGATATATTAATAAAACCATGGAAAAGCCGCCTCAATTCAAAAGCAGATTTTTATTTGTTGCAGCCTTATTTCGCCTTCTCGCACCGCTTCAATGAAAAATGGAGCACTAACTTAGGATTGAATGCACAATTTTTAACGCTAAATAATAAATGGACAGTTGAGCCGCGCGCCAATATCCGCTATCAGTTTAAAGAAAACCAGACTTTGAGTTTGGCTTACGGTATGCACAGTCAGATGCAACCGACCTATATTTATTTTGCGATTCCCGACAGCGTTGTAAGAAGTGGCGTTATGACTCCGAACACTGAGCGTGAGATGGCCAATAAAAATTTAGATTTCAGTAAAGCGCATCACGTAGTTTTAGGATGGGATTTGCAACAAAGTCGTTATTTAAGATTCAAAACAGAATTGTATTATCAGTATTTATGGAACGTGCCTGTTTACGCAAAGCCTTCGGGCGTGTCGTTGATTAACCGCGGCGCTACTTTCACCCGTTTCTTTCCATTGTATAACATGCAGAATTTCGGAACAGGTTATAACTACGGTCTTGAATTTACTGTTGAGAAATTATTCAGCAAACATTATTTTCTCATGTACAGTGCCAGTGTATTCGACAGCAAATACACCGGCAGCAATGGTAAAACATACGATACCGATTTCAACGGAAATTACATGATGAATTTATTAGCAGGACTTGAATACGGTGTGGGTAAGCTAAAGAAAAACAGCATTAATTTTTCAACCAAATTTACTTATGGTGGTGGCAAGCGTTATTCAGGTGTAAATATTGCAGCGAGCAATGCTATTATGGATGTAGTGCCAGATGAAAATCAAATTAACACAAAACAGTTTGCGCCTTACAACCGTTTGGATTTCCGGATTGCTTACAAGATAAATGCAAAGCGTTCGAATGTTGAAATTGCTTTTGATTTGGTAAATGTTTTGGGAGCTAAAAACGTTTTGGCTTTAAGTTACGCACCTGATCCTGCAAACATTAATGCTGATCCTCTAATCAAAAATTATCAGTTAGGGTTTTTACCGCTGTTTTATGTGAAGGTTGATTTCTAGCCACGAATTACACTAATAATCACGAATAGATTAGTGTGAATTCGTGTAATTAGTGTCTTATTTAGGTGAAGGTTGATTTCTAGCTACGAACGGCGCTAATGTTCACGAATAGATTAGTGTGAATTCGTGTAATTAGTGGCTTACTTAGCAGGCTGCTGACTTAAAGTCTTTTTGAGAATAATATCCTGAACATCGTTAAGGAATTTTACTTCCTCTTTTCCGGGTTCTGCACCAACAGGGTAGCCTGTAGAACCATAGGTGTCCATGGTGAATTTTTTATCTTTATTATTTTTGTTGGTGGTGAAAATCCAAACCGTTGGATAACCGGAAACGTTAAAGGCCTGTTGCATACTGTTGTTTTGTTGTTGCAGCTCAGGTGATAATTGCTTTCGGCGTGGAAAATCCAATTCAAGAAGAATCACATTCTTTTTTGCCCACTCAATAAATTCAGGCTTTGCAAATACATCGTTCTGTAATTTTATGCACCAGCCACACCAATCGCTTCCGGTGAAAAAAGCGAAAATCGGCTTTTTTGTTTTGCGCGATAATTCATCAGCTTTCATTAAACTGGTATGCCACTCCAAAGTTTCAGTCTTTTTTTCTTCTTGTGCTTTTACAGTTGTGAATCCAAGAATTAAAAAAATAAGACTCAGGCTAAGGACTTTCGGAAAAATATTTTGTTTTTGCATAATACAATATTAGTTTTTTGAGTCTAAAAAGCCCAATTGAAAATGTTAATAAATACAAATAAAGATTCTTTTTAACTAATTCTGAGCCCTATAATACAAACATCGTCTACTTGCTCTAATCCACCTTTCCATTCTTCAAAAACTTGTGTGAACTTATTTTTTTGTTCTCCCGCCTTTAAACTGCTCACCGATAATATTAATTCCTGCAATTGTTTATACATGAATTTCTTTCCTTTCGGTCCGCCGAACTGGTCAGCGAATCCATCGGTAAACAAATAAATCATATCGCCGTTTTCTAATTTAATATCATGTTCGGTAAACGACTGTCCCTCTTTATCATGTTTACCAACCGGCATTTTATCGCCGCTTAATTCAATTAATTCATTTTTCCGCACAATCCAAATCTGATTATTGGCCGCTGCGTATTTCATTTTTTTCTTTTTAAAATCGAAGACGGCCAAGCTGCAATCCATTCCATCCTTTCCTCCATCCGATGAAAGATTTTGTATTACTCTCTCCCTGACATGATTTAAAATTTTTCCCGGTTCCGGAATTTTTCTCTCGTTTACGGCTTCATTCAAAAAAGAAATATTCAGCAAACTCATAAAAGCTCCGGGCACACCATGTCCTGTACTGTCACAAACCGCCAGATAGAACTGTCCTTCCTCAACTTTATTTCCCCAATAAAAATCTCCGCTCACAATTGCTTTGGGTTTGTACAATACAAAATGCTCCGGTAAATTATTTTCCAGCAAACTGTCTCCTGCAAGCAATGCTTTTTGAATGCGCTGAGCATAATTAATGCTGTCCACAATTTCTTTTTGCTTGTCTTCAATTAATACTTTTTGCTGCTGTGTTTCGCGTTCTTTTATTTCAATGAGTCTTTTTTGTTTCTGCGTTATTTTAAAACGGTTAAACATGAATCCTGCAAAAATCACCACCAGAATCAAACCGATGATTAAAAAATAACTTTGGTTTTTCTTGTGTTCCAGCTGCAGCGATACCACTTTTTTTTCCTGCTCAACCCTTACACTGTCGGCCGCTGCTTTTTTCTCGTACTCCAGTTTAAAATATTGCTTCTCTGCTTCTCTTCTTGCTTCACGGCTATTTATACTGTCACGCATGGCAATGTAAAGCTCGTACATTTCCAATGCCTTTTTTTCATTTCCGTTGGCTTTGTAAATGTTTTTTAACGACTCAGCGGTCCGTCTTAAGTTTTCAGGAAAACCAAGGGCGTTTGCAATTTCAAGCGATTGCAGACAGTATTTTTCAGCATTCACATAATCCAATTTCCTGAAATACGATGTGCCAATATTATTTAGCGCAATGCTTTGTCCGCCCTTATCATCAATTTTTACGCGAATGTCGTAGCTTCTGAAAAAATAATCCAGTGCTTTATCATAATCCTTTAAAAAAGTATAAATGCCGCCGATGTTATTGAGCGAAATTGCAATACCTGTTACATCCTTCACTTCCTCTTTAATTTTTAAACTCCGCAAATAATACTCCAGCGCTTTTTGAACACCTGCACGCATACAGGCATCTTTAATTTCCGATTTACAATTCGGGTCGCCGTTTTTCCTATAAACCAATCCCAAATTATTCAGCGATTCTGCTATTCCCTTTTTATCGCCAATCTTTTCACGCAGCGCTAAACTTTTTTCGTAATAAATTAAAGTTTTCGGAATGTCGTTCTGACTCTGGAAGACAAAACCAATATTATTCAATGATTGAGCCAATCCTTTTAAATCACCAATATCTTCCTGTATTTTTAATCCGCGCTGATAATAATCCAGGGCCAGTTTTATATCGCCCCTGTTTTGATAAATGTATCCGATGTTGTTGCATGCTGAAGATTTTACGAGAAGGAATTTTCGTTTTTCAACGGCATTCGCTTTCGAAATATTTTTATCACAAAGCTCAATTGCTTTCATGCAAAGCGGCATTACAGTATCCGGTTTTGACAGATAAAGAATTTCAGAGAACTGTACGTAAACATCGGCGCGGGTAGTATCGTGTTTCGCGCTGTTAAAGTCCTTTAAAAGTGAATCTAAGACCTGCGTTTGGGCAATTGCTTGAAACCCAGCCATGCTTAATAAAACTAAAAGAGCCGCTTTTTTCATTCTTGTTTTGACGTCAATAATCTGCAAAAGATTAACGACTCTTAAAACTAGATGTTTTTTCTAAATCCTCAAAGCATTTTCGCCTTTATTTATATCTTTGCTTTCCTTAATAATATGGAAAAGAGAGTAAGAGTACGTTTTGCCCCGAGCCCTACCGGCGGCCTTCACATGGGCGGCGTTAGAACCGCTTTGTTTAATTATTTGTTTGCCAAAAAACACGGCGGCGATTTTATTTTACGCATTGAAGATACCGACCAAACCCGCTATGTTAAAGGCGCAGAAGAATATATTGTGAACGCCCTTAAATGGTGCGGCATTGAACCTAACGAAGGTGTTGGTTTCGGTGATGGTCCGCATAAACCATACCGCCAAAGCGAAAGAAAAGAATTAGGCATTTATAAAAAATACGCCGATAAATTAATTGAAGGCGGGCACGCTTATTACGCTTTTGATACAGAAGAAGAATTGGATGCAATGCGTAAAAGATTAGAAGCTGCGAAAGTTGTAGCACCGCAATACAATTCGGTGAGCAGACAAAACATGCGGAATTCTTTAACCTTAAGTGAAGATGAAGTAAAAAAATTACTGGATGCGGGTGAGAAATATGTAATCCGTTTAAAAGTTCCGCGTAATGAAGAAATACGTTTTCACGATATTATCCGCGGTTGGGTAGTTGTGAATTCGGCGCAAGTGGATGATAAAGTTTTATTGAAGAGTGATGGTATGCCGACTTATCATTTAGCGCATATTGTTGATGATATTGAAATGCAGATTTCGCATGCTGTGCGCGGTGAAGAATGGTTACCGAGTGCACCGGCGCATATTTTAATTTACCGTTATTTGGGTTTAGAAAATGACATGCCAAAACTGGCGCATTTGCCTCTGATATTAAGACCTGACGGACAAGGAAAATTATCTAAGCGTGATAAATCGGGATTACCGATGTTTCCTTTGGATTGGTATGATGAAAGAACAAAAGAAAGTTATGTGGGTTACCGCGAATCAGGATTTTTCCCCGAGGCGTTTGTAAATATGCTTGCTTTATTAGGATGGAATCCCGGTGATAACCGTGAAATCATGACTAAACAGGAAATCATTGATGCATTTTCGTTTGAGCGCGTAAATAAATCGGGTGCAAAATTTGATCCGGATAAAACAAAATGGTTTAACCAGCAATATTTACGTCAGCATTCCGACGAAGAATTAGCAGCAGCATTAATGCCAACTTTAGAAAAGAAAAACATTAAAGCCGATAAAAAATTTGTTGTGGAGTTTTGCAGACTGATTAAAGAAAAAGCGCATTTCATCTCTGAGTTTTACGATTTGGGTTCTTATTTTTTTATTGCGCCAACTGCTTGGGATGAAAAAGTAATTGCCAAAAAATGGAATGACAGTTCTAAAGCCACATATACAAAACTTAACGAAAAATTAGCAGCTGCTTCTGACTGGACACACACAGGCATTCAAAAAGCATTTGAAGATGCTCAAACTGAATTAGGCAAACTCGACATGCAATTAGTACGCGTATTAGTGAGCGGCGTTGCAGGCGGTCCGCAATTATTTGACATGATGGCGTTGTTGGGTAAGGAGGAATGTACTAAAAGAATTTCTACTGCTTTAAACTCTTTAAAATAATAAAGCCCCATATTCTCATATTGAGAAGAGGGGCTTTGTCTAAATTTCCGCGCGGGCTGCTCCGCGTCTTAAGAAATCAGGCTTTGTATTGTACAGCCTTTTATTAACGTTTTAGGGCCTATAGCCTAAGGGTTTTAAATAAGCCCAAGGAACGCAGCTAACAATACAATGAAGAAGATAATTTTTGTCCTCATGGTGATTGCTTTATTGGTTATACGCCAGTATTGGCGCGGGGTTGCGGGGTTTTGACGGTTTCTTTATTTCTATCAAAAAACCCTTTTTTATTGGGATTTGTAGCAAATAATTTTATATTTTTGTTCGTCGAATCAATCCTATAATCCGATGTTTAAAATGAGGTGTTGGTCCCTTACAATTTCACTGGTTTTTATTAGCCTTTGCGGTTTCTCCCAAACGGCTAAAAAATATTTTTCTGCAGCCGAAAAATTTGAACAAGCCAATAACATTAAAGATGCTATTGAGAATTACTCGAAAGCTATTCAGATGGATCCGAGTATGGAGAAGGCTTATACCGCCCGTGCGCTTTTGTATGAAAAACAAAACATGAAAGCCGAAGCTGTTGAAGATTATAAAAAATTAATCGGTTTCTCTCCAAAAGAAAAAGAACTTTATTACAATGCCGGACGTTTATCTTTTATACAGGATAAATTTACAGACGCTGATGGCTTTTTTAGAAAAGCACTCGAGAGAGATAAAAGCTATAAAGAAGTTATCGAATTAGAAATTAAAACCCTTTATGCAATCAAAGAATATTCTTTCGGTTTAACTGTTACTGCTTATGCTCTCGATAATGATAAAAATGCAGTGAACTATTATCATCACGCGGTGATGTTTGATAGTCTTCATAATTTTGTTGAAGCAGAAAAAGAATATAAAAACTCAAAATACTTCGATTCAAAATATATTCCTGCCTATGTTGGTTTAGCATTGGTTCAGGTTAAACTAAACAAAGCAAATGATGCTTTAACCACTTGCGAAACGGCTCTGACAAAAGATGCGAACAATAATAATATCTATTGGGCCCGCAGCATGGTTTACGTTGCGAAAAAAGATTATCAGAATGCCTTGAATGATATTACTAAAGTAATTCTTAGCGCACCTTCAGCTTTTAATCACAAATTAAGGGGAAGCATTTATTATAAACTGGGTCAGTTTCAGAATGCCGTAAATGATTATACTCAAGCCTTAAAATTAAACGATAAAGATGTTGATGCATTATTAAGCCGTGCTTTAGCAAGTGAAGGCGCTTTAAATTATAAATCTGCGGTTGCCGATTACAACCGTGTTGCAAAACTAACCGAAGGTGACACGAAAATGGAAGGCATTATTAAAGATGCCCGCAAAAAGATATTTGATTTAAGCCGCGAAGCAAGTAAGCCTGAGATTGTAATCACAGCTCCTTCCGTTCCTGATAAAAACTCCATTAAAATTATTGCCGACAAAGACACCATTATTTTTAAAGGAACTATTAAAGATGCGTCACATATTAAATCTATTACCATTAACAATGCGCAAGCTGATTTTTTGAAAGACTCTTTGAATCCGGAATTCGTTTGCAGAGTCATTGGTATGAAAAAAGCTTCTGAAGTTGTGGCTTTATGTACAGATGTATATGAAAATACAGCCAACATGGTTTTGAAAATTGAAAAAACAGAAGCTAACAAACCCATTATAACCATTGAAGCACCGGCTGCATCTTTTGATAATGAAATTTATTTAGAGAGCATGGCTTCCGATATTTATATTCAGGGTAAAGTAAAAGATGAAAGTTTAATTGAATCCATCAGCATCGATGGCGTTTTAGCTTCTTTCTCTGTAACTTCCCTTAATCCAACCTTCAGCTCACAAATTTCAATTGCCAACAAAACTAAAATTACAGTTACAGTAAAAGATGTGAACGGTAATGAAAATGTTCAGGTGTTTACATTAAACCGCAGTGGAGCAGATGCCAGTGCAAATCCTATGGGAAATACATGGGTGGTGTTTATTGAGAATGGAAAGTATCAGAATTTCGCCAGTCTTGAAGGTCCGGCTAAAGATGTGCTCGCTATGAAATCAGCTTTGGCAGGATACAAAATCACAAAAATCCTTCACAAAAAAGACATGACAAAATACGACATGGAGAAATTTTTCTCTATTGAATTACGCGACCATGTAAAGAACAGTAACATTCAATCCTTAGTGATTTGGTATGCGGGCCACGGAAAATTTGTAAGTCCAACCGGATATTGGGTACCAACCGATGCGAAAACAGATGACGAATTCAGTTTCTTCGGGATTAATAATTTGAAAGCGGCGATGCAATCTTACTCCGGAAAATTATTACACACATTGGTTGTAACCGATGCCTGCGAATCAGGACCAAGTTTTTTATTGGCGATGCGCGGTGCTGACGAAGACCACCGTTGTGAAAACTGGGAACTCACCAAATCAAAATCTGCGCAGGTAATTACCTCTGCCGGTTACGAATTAGCTTCTGATAATTCTCAATTCACCAAAACATTTTCAGCTGCCTTAATCAATAATCCGGATGGCTGTATCTCCATTGATAAAATCGCCAAAAAAGTAATTTCTGCGGTAACGCAAGCCGGTAATCAGGCGCCGAAGTTTGGTAAGATTAAAGATTTGGAAGACGCAGGAGGAACTTTTTTCTTCATCAAAAAATAAATTTTAATTCAGAGTATGAGCTTCCGAAAAAATTTTACTTTACTCGTACTCTTTATTTCACCTGTTTTAATCTATTCGCAAACTTATCCATTCACCAATTACGGTGTGCAGGATGGTTTGGCTGAATCCAATGTTTCTGCTATTGCACAGGACAAAGCCGGTTATTTTTGGCTTGCGAGCGAAAGCGGCATTTCTAAATTCGACGGTAAAAATTTTATCAATTACACAACTGAAAACGGTTTAAGCGATAATAACGTTTCGGCTTTGTTGGTTGATGCAAAAGGTAATTTGTGGCTAGCACACGAAAATGGTTCCCTGACAAAATACAGTGGTGGAAAATTCCAGCCGGTTATTTGCGAAGCGCTTCCTAAAGACAAAAAAATATTTTCTTTAGCACAGGATAAAAAAGGACAAATCTGGATTTCATCTGCAGCAGGAGCTGTCGTAATTTTAAATCCTGAAGGAAATTTAAATGATAAAGCAAATTATAAATCGTACACCTCGCAAGAAGGATTGAGTCAGTATGTTTTATCGGCGCAACAGGATAAATCAGGTAACCTTTGGTTTTTAACGGATGTGGGCATTAAATGGATGGACGCGAAATCCGGTAAATTTGATTTCTTCCGTCCGCAAGGTATGCCGTTCGGACAAATCACTTCTTTTCTGTTGGATGAAAATGACAATGTGATTTTAGGAACTTCCAACGGCATCGTTTACAAATACAGCAACAATCAGTTTGAAACTATTTTTGATTACCGTAGTTTTCTT
>CAZRNW010000090.1:4086-9753 GCA_964601535.1 uncultured Flavobacteriaceae bacterium | reverse complement strand
CTTTACTTGCCACGTATCTTTTGTGGTCTTAGTAAATTCAAGTGGATTCCCCTTTATATCAAAAGCATCAACTCTTTTTATGTTTTTTGCGAAATTGCCAAGTTCGTAACGCCCGGGTCGCCATGATGGCAATTGAAGGGTAAGTTTATCTGAATTAATGTTATCAATGTGCAGGTCGACATAAATATAATGTGAGGCCGGATGTTTTTGGAATAATTTATACTTAATCATAAGCGGAGTTTACGCTATAAAATTATAAATTTGAAGCGAATATGCTAAGGTACTTCATAGTTTTTGTTTTTTGCGGATCACAAGTGCTTGCTCAGGATGAAGATACCCTTCTGACAACGGTGTTACGTATTGAAAATGATACCCAGCGGGTCAATCAATTATACACTAAAGGGTTTGATCTTAAAGATAAAAATCCACAATTAGCTTATGCCTTTGCTAAATATTGCGAAAGCGCAGCACAAAAAAGTAAATCGAAAAGGCATATCGCTAAAAGCAAAAATTTACTCGGAATTTTATTTTATAACCATGGTCATTACAAAAGAGCTGTGGTGTATTTTGAAGAGTACCTTTCTAACAGCATTTCCTCCCGTGATACTTTGGGTTTCGCTTTAGGTTATATGAATCTTGGGAATGCTTATAAGGAATTAGGGGACTATGATAAAGTCGAATATTTTTATCTAAAGGCCATTAACTATTTTAATAGCTTGGGCAATAAAGAAGAATTGGCTAACGCGTTAATTAATTTAGCTGTTCTTAAACATTTACAACATCAATTGGATGCTGCATTGCAGAATTATCAAAAAGCTTTTGAGATCGGGAAAGAACTTAATGATTATACCATTAAAGCGAATTGCTTAAACAACATAGCACAGGTATTTTTGGATAAGGGGAATTATGATAAAGCACTGGCCTATAATTACGATGCGCTTGAACTAAGAGAGTTAATGGAATTAGACGTTGATATTTCCGACTCGTACATGAGTATCGCAGAAATTGCACTTAAACAAAAGAATACCATTCTCGCCGAGGAGAATTTGAATGTAGCTTTAGAGATTTGTAACAGGATCGGATATGTTCAGGGGAAAATAAACTATTACAAATTATTTTCTGAGTTACAGGAACAAAAAAATAACTATCAGTTAGCGGTCGAAAATCTAAAACTTTACCAGCAGCTGAACGATAGTGTTCTCTTAACAGAGGGCGGAGAAATTAAATTTAATTTTAATGAAGCCATGGAGCCCGCTTACAATCACCCTGAAAGTAAAAATAAGAATACATGGTTATTAAGTTTACTTTCCTTATTTTTAATTATTATTCCTTTTGTTTTATTCCGCTATAAAAGATGAGCAAAAAAGATAAGAACAGAGCCGGTGTTGTTTACTCAACGAATCCGGATTTTAAATATGAAACCGAAACGAATTTAAGTATACGCAGTTTACCGCCCCAACAACAAAACTTAAAAGTATATTTAGACCGCTTAGGCGGCGGAAAATTATTAAGCCGTGTAACAGGATTTGTGGGGCCTGAAAGTGATTTGGATATTTTAGCGAAATTACTGAAACAAAAATGCGGCGTTGGTGGTAATACCAAAAACGGAGAAATTTTAATTCAAGGCGATAACCGTGATAAAATAATTGTTATTCTCACCAAAGAAGGTTACAAAATAAAAAAGGCAGGAGGTTAATCCTGCCTTTCGTTTTTCCTTTTTTAAATAACATGAAATTTAATCTAAGGAAATCTTTTTTACCTGCGTATGTTTTCCCTGTTGGATTTTTACAAAATAAATACCTTTTGCATTGCTGCTAATGTCAATCGGTTTATTATACTCACCTGTGAAGTTTGGCAATTTTTCATTGTAAACTTGTTTGCCTTGCATATCGTAAACAGTCACTTCAGCATCACCCTTATTTTTTAAGTTAAAGTTTAAATTGAATTTTCCATCGTTTGGATTCGGATACATTTTCATATTATCCATTTCAACTTTATTGTCAACATTCCCAGCTCCGATACGTTTTACATCTTCAGGGCTTGCATCTTTGATATCCATCTTCAACATCACGACTTTAGTGAACGTTTTTTCGCCTTTTCCATCTTTGCCATCTGAACTTTCTTCATCACTTATAATAATCACTTTTTTCATATGTTTACCCTCACTACCCTTGCCCGAAGCTTGCATTTCCTTTTCTGCTTGTTGTAACGCCTTCTCAGCTTCTTTTAAAGCTTCTTCTGAGGCGCGGAGTTCTTTTTCAGAACGTTTTTGGTTTTTGTTCCCTGCTTCCATTTCTTTTTGAGCTTGCTGCAAAGCTTTGTGAGCTTCCTGAAGCGCCTTTTCCATATCCTGCCCGTCGATCACTTGTACTGTTGATCCCGATTTGCCATTATCGCCCATAATAATGACTTTGTTTTTCATTCCGCCATTTTTGTGTGATTCGCGTAATTCTTTTTCTATCTCTGCATCTTTTTTCGGATCACCTGTATGAACTTGAATGGTTGGTTCTCCTTTTCCATCATGATCATCGATCATTATGGTTCTCATTTCAACCCCGTTTTCGTTGCTGATGTTCTCAGTAATGATCTTATCTCCGGAATAAGAATATTTATACCCCGAAACATCATCTGTAGTATAAGTTGTATCCGTTACTTTTTCCGCACCATTAATATTCTCTACATTTTTGATATGGACTGTTGCTTGTTTTTTTTCTTGCGCCATTATTGCGAAACTTGCTAATAATAGTGTAAAGGTTAGTAATTTGGTCTTCATAGGTTTTATTTTTTATGGTTATTATCTGAAACAAAGATATTGTGACGGTCTTGGGCCGCAGGTTAAAGCGCGGTTAAACAGTGTTAAAGAAAGGTTAAAGTCTGAGGTTATATGTTAAAGCTTCTCTACATTTGGCTCTGAAAATGAGTTCGAAAAGATATATACCCGTTTTGATAACAGTCGCGCTGTTGGCCTTAATTGGACTTCAGGTTATTTGGCTGTATTTAGTTTCAGAACACAAAAAACAGGAACTGGTTGATAACACGAGAGAGGCTGTAATACAAACAGCGACCCGATTGCAAAGAGAAGAGGATTCGAAGCTCATCATTAATAATATGGATTCTCTTTTACTAACAGAGAACATTATTGGTTCTGACAGTGGTTCTGATATGCGCGTTCTTGTCTCAAACATCAAGAACAAATTAAAAGTAGATACGATCAAAGGAAAACATACTTTAATATTTAACGATTCTGCTCATTCAACCGTAGTAAAAGTTGAGAACGGCAAAAGTCAAAAGATCGTTATCCATTCTTCAAGTGTAAACGGATTCGGCAGCACTAAAACACAGAGTTACTCTTATTCGATGGATAATTATGAACAAGCGGCGGACGATCATAAATTAAGAATGAAAGAAAATGATCAAAAAATAATTGAGCAGGAAAAAAAACTAGAAGAACATCTTTTAAAATTAAAAGAAAGAGAAAAACAACTTGCTGAAAAAGTAACTGAAAACAAGACTGATCTCAGCAAGGAAAGGGAAGCCATACAAAAAGAAGGAGAAGCTATACAAAAAGAAAGAGCATCCATTCAAAAACAGATGCAGGCTATTCAAACCGCTAAGCTTGCTCAACAGAATGCTGAACAAAAAGCACAGATCGCCACTCTTGAGATCAATAACGGTAAACAAACCATAGAATTAGAAAAAGTTGCTGTTGCCGCACAAGCCCAAGCTCAAAAGGCACAGGAGATCGCCCTCGAATCCCAGTTAAAAGCAAAAAAACTGCAAAAAAAAGCAGGGGAACTTCAAACACTTTTTTTTAAAATGGCAATAAGCTCAGAAGAAGCACAGGCCAATATGGATTCGTTATTCACTTATGAAAGAGTAAAAAAACTTTTAAAAGAAGAGCTTTCAAAACAAGGCATCGATCTGGATCCTGCTTTCGGGATCTATTTTTTTCCGAACCGTCATCCTGCCAAAGTGAATTATCATGTGATCTGTAATACACCGGGCTTCGCAAAAATGCATCCTTTGCTGGCGATGCCTTTTGCAGATCCCATTTACGATGGAGCATTGATCATAAAAGTTAATTATTCATCTACGGTTAACTTTATACTTAAACAAATGACCGGTTTATTAAGCTTGTCGCTTTTCATTACCATCCTGATCGGTTTTGTGATGATCTATTTGTTCAGAAGAATGTTAAGCCAGGAAAAATTACATCAAATGAAAAATGATTTTATCAATAACATGACGCACGAATTAAAAACGCCCATTGCGACTATTTCTTTAG
This sequence comes from uncultured Flavobacteriaceae bacterium, assembly GCA_964601535.1. Lineage (GTDB taxonomy): Bacteria > Bacteroidota > Bacteroidia > B-17B0 > Aurantibacillaceae > JAHEYG01. The sequence continues at coordinate 5,468 of CAZRNW010000090.1, read as the reverse complement.
CAGTTGACGGCATCAGTAATCCTGCTATTAAAAATGATGAGATCAAATTCAATAATTATACTTCCATTTTAAAAGAAGAAAACAAAAAACTGAATAATCATGTAGAGCGTGTTTTGCAAATGGCTTTGCTGGAAAAAGGAGAATTAATATTAGATAAAAAATCAGTTAATGTAAAAACGCTTCTCGAAAATTGTATTAATACCCAGCAATTACAAATTCAAAACAAAAAAGCGAAAGTTATTTTGAATGCTGAAGAATTGACAGTTAACGGCGATGAATTTCACTTGATGAATGCCTTTACTAATTTATTGGATAATGCTTTAAAATATTCGGGCGAAAATTGTGAAATAACAATATCGTTAAATAAAGACGGCGAAATTTTTTTTAAAGACAATGGAATTGGCATTGACAAAGCAAGTCAGGAAAAAGTATTTGAAAAATTTTACCGTGCTCAGGGCGGAAATTTACATGATGTAAAAGGTTTTGGTTTGGGATTAAGTTATGTGAAATCAATCATTGAAGCACACGGCGGAAGTATTGAATTGAAAAGTGAGAAAAATAAAGGCTCTGAATTCATAATAAAACTAAAAGCAAATGAAGCATAAGGTACTTTTAGTGGAGGACGAAAAAAATTTCGGCATGGTATTACGCGATTATTTAAGCATGAATAATTACGAAGTAACCTTATGCGAAAACGGGGAAGTCGGGCTTGAAGCTTTTAAAGAAAGCTCTTTTGATTTGTGCGTAGTAGATGTAATGATGCCGAAAAAAGACGGCTTTACTTTGGCAGGGGAAATTAAAGCGATTAATAAAAATGTTCCCTTTGTTTTTCTCACCGCACGGGGTATGCGCGATGACATGATTAAAGGTTATAAGTTAGGCGCTGACGATTATTTAACCAAGCCCTTTGATTCCGAAGTATTGTTACTAAAATTAAAAGCCATTTTGAACCGCAACAGTTCTGATAATAGCACCACATTTGTTCACGAGATTGGAAAATTCAGTTTCAACGCTAAACTCCGCACTTTAAAATCTGAAAAAAATAAAGAGGAAAAATTATCTCCAAAAGAAGCAGCACTTCTGAATTTATTATGCCAACACAAAAATGATGTACTGCCCCGAGAAAAAGCTTTAAAACAAATCTGGAACGACGACAGCTATTTTACCGGAAGGAGCATGGATGTTTATATTGTGAAACTACGTAAATACCTGGCTTCCGATTCAAATATTGAAATCAACAACCTTCATGGTAACGGTTATAGTTTGGTAATTAAAGGATAAGAAAGTATTTTTGTCAAAAAAATTTTATGAGGCTTGCTTTCCCATTATTCTTTTCGGTATTTATTATTCTTACATCTTGTAAAAAAGATTACCAATGTGTT
>CAZRNW010000090.1:0-4076 GCA_964601535.1 uncultured Flavobacteriaceae bacterium | reverse complement strand
ACGGTTTCCCGTGGTGATAAAATTAAAGCTGGTCCTTTTACCAAAGCCGCTAATGAAGAAACTTGCAGGAATAATAACAATCTTTCAGGAAATTCGCTGAAAGATTGCCATTTAGAAGACGCCCAGTAATTATTTCTGTTTTTCCTTCAGTTTCTGGTATTCCTTTTCAATCTGATCAACTTTATTGCCACGCATATAAACCCCTACGCCATGCCAGAACAAACCAAAGCCCCAGCCCAAAGTACAAAAGGTTGGCCATGGAATTCCGCTGTGATGATGGCTGTCTTCCAATTCATGTTTGTAGTCGGTGAAATACCACATGAGCCAAAAGAAAATATTGACCGCTAAATAAGTAAGCAAATGATTTTTAAAACCAACGCGGCGTTTGGCTTCTCTCCATAACATTTTGTCTTTTTCGTTTTCTATTTCCATGATTTATTTTTTTAAATTAATATATTGATTAAGGTCGTTCACATATTTTTCGAATGCTGTTATTCCCGTCTTTGTAATTTTACACATCGTTTGCGGGTAATTATCTTTAAACGATTTTTCAATATCAATATAACCTGCTTCCTTCAGTTTCTGAATTTGAACACTCAAATTTCCCGCTGTCGCACTGGTTTGTTCTTTCAGATAAGTGAATTCAGCTTCCTTTACAGAAACTAAAAGCGACATCACCGCCAGGCGAAGTTGAGAGTGTAATATTGGATCGAGTTCCTTAAACATTTTGAGATTTGTATTTTGCTCTTAATAAATGCCCGGGGATGATGTAACTCAATAATAATGCAACTGAAATTATGACTAATTGTTCAGCAGTTTCTCCAATGAAAACTGAAATGATTGCACATACGAAAGAACAAAGGCTGCCAATAATTAAAGGTTTAAAATTGAGCAGACCGCCTGAAACAAAAGTTGCGATACCATATAAAATCATCAGGAAAAAATACGTTTTATCAATACCATGCCATGGCATAAAACCTAAAGTAATCAGCATCCCGATTCCAAAAGCGCCCCAGAGATAAGATAAATAAACATCAACATGGGTTTTTACTTTATCCTTTTTCGCATGTTTATATCCGTAAACTCCGGAAATAACTCCTCCCAAAGGCATTAAAATCGGCCACACTAAATACCCATGAGGGATATTCATCATGATGGTGATGTATTGAATCATTGCAGCACTAAACACCAGCCATCCCCAAAAAATTAATTGAAAACCATCATCAGCTAATTTGTTTTTTGCTGTATGAATCATACTGTTGATGATTCGTAAACTTTCTTCAGGATTAAAATTTTCTTTGTCTTCCATTTAAATTCTCATTTGATTGATTTGACCCTACAAACGTAAATTAGTTTATAATATAAACCAAATATTAATTTATATATTATTGATTATCAAATAAATAAATTTTTATAGGTTTATGGTTTTAGGATAAAATCTGTTATTTGGCAAGTTTTGCCTTGCACTCTTCGAGCTCTTTTTGAGCCATTTCTTTTCCCCAATCCGGCTCAGTATCCGTTAAGGGTTTATAGGTTTTATACTTCTCTACAGATTTTTGATAATACTTTAAAGCAAACTTCGGTCCGCCTCCCAATTTCGGCGGTACATTCATAACCGTCTTCGCTTTTATTAGCCAGGCACGCGGATTTTCAGGATTAATAGATGTTGCCCTGTCACTTTGCTTATTAGCAAGCGGACCAAATTTTATTTGACGCGTTGCACGGTCGACATTAATTTTTGCGCCTGAACTCATGGCCATTAACACATAAGCTTCCGAATTATTTGGCGCCATCGAATCGAGCTGATGTAAAAATTTATCGGCACGTGCACAATAATCATCTATTCGTAAACTATCGGTAAAAGCTAAATACAAATTATTTAAAGCGCCATAATAATACGCTTCATGCAATTTTTTCTTTTCAGAAATAAGTTTCAGGAAATTTTGTTCAGAAGCCAAAAGTTCATCCACAGTTTTTGCAGCTTCTAGTTGCGAAATAGATTTTTTGAGGTTTTGAGAAAAAACAGAACCGGTAAATAAGCAAAGTAAAACTGCCGATTTAAAGAAAAAAGAAATGGCTTTCATAATATTCATTTCAAGATAAAATTCTTTCTAAAAATATGCAATTACCATTTCTTATCGTCTTGAAAATCAATGCTAGTTTTTCAACTCTTTAAAAAAATCCCACACTAATTTCGCCTTCGAATTACCAATTATTTTAACAAGTTCCTCGAGTGTCGCTTCCTTAATATTCTTGACTGATTTTAATTCGGTCAGCAATTTTTGTGCTGTAATTTCACTGATGCCTTTTATTTCGCTGAGCTCTGTTTTAAAAGTTTCCCTGCTTCTTTTATTGCGGTGATGCGTAATTCCAAAACGATGCGCTTCGTCGCGGATGTGCTGAATCACTTTTAAAGTTTCACTTCTCTTATCCAGATAAATTGGAATCGAGTCGCCCGGAAAATAAATTTCTTCCAGTCTCTTTGCAATTCCAATCACAGTAACTTTTCCATACAAACCTAACTTCTGCAGACTGCCTACTGCCGCTGACAACTGTCCCTTGCCCCCATCAATAACTATCAATTGCGGTATCGGTAATTTTTCCTCAAGTACGCGCGAGTAACGGCGGAAAATAATTTCTTCCATCGTTGCAAAATCATCAGCACCCACAACTGTCTTCACATTAAAATGACGGTATTCTTTTTTTGCAGGTTTGCCATCAATAAAAACGGGCATCGCGCTCACTGCAAATTCACCTTGAATATTGGAATTATCAAAACCTTCAATTCGCCGCGGTTCTTCTTTCATCCGCAAATCTTTCATCATTTGCTGCATAATGCGGTTGGTGTGCCGCTCAGGGTCAGTTAACGCAACTTGCTTTTCCCTCTCAAATTTGTGCGCTTTTGCATTCCTTAAACATAAATCCAGTAATTGTTTTTTGTCGCCGATTTTCGGGATATAATATTTTGTATCCGGAAATTTAAATTCAGGTTCTTCTTCTACAATTATTTCTTTGCTTTGGGAATTGTAACGCTGACGGATTTCGTTCATGGCAAAAACAAGCACCTCTTCATTCGTTTCATCCAATTGTTTTTTCAACTCCAGAACTTGCGCTTGCACAATGGCGCCATTATAAATTTTAAAATAGCTGACATAAGAAACATTTTCTTCATGAATCGCCGCAAATACATCAGTATCGGTAATGCTGGGATGTACAATGGTTGATTTACTCTGGTATTTTTCTAAAAGATCGATTTTTGTTTTTAATTCTTCTGCTTTTTCAAATTCCATTTTAGAAGCGTGTTCCTGCATTTCCTTCTTAATATCCTTCAAAGCAAAGGCAAATTCGCCTTTAATGATTTTACGGATTTGCTTCATGTTCTCATCGTACTCCTCAAAACTTTGCTTTCCCTCACAAGGCGCTTTGCATCTTCCGATATGAAACTCCAGACAAGCCCTGAATTTTTTCTTTTTAATATTTTCTTCAGACAAATCGTAACTGCAAGTTCTTAACTTATACAATTGTTGAATTAAATCAAGCAAGGCATGCATGACTAAAACAGAAGGATAAGGTCCGAAATATTCAGAACCATCTTTAATTTGTTTGCGTGTATAAAAAATCCTCGGAAATCTTTCATTCTTGATAATAATCCAAGGATACGTTTTATCATCCCGCAAATTTACATTGTACTTCGGCTTTAAACTCTTGATTAAATTGTTTTCAAGAAGCAAAGCATCCAACTCCGTATTCACTTTAACCGTTTTTATATCGTTTATTTTTTTGACTAATAAACGCAAACGTCCGTTGTCATGCTCTTTCGTGAAATAAGAAGTGACCCTTTTTTTTAAATTCTTCGCTTTCCCAACATATAAAAGATTATTCTCCTTATCGTAATACTGGTATACTCCCGGACCATCAGACAAGGTTTTTAAAAGTGTTTGAATATGTTCAGGGAAGTTTTCGTGCACAAGTTAAAGTTAAGAAATAAATTTTGCGTTAGGGATGCGAAAGGTTTAGTTCTTTTGCCTTTTCGGCAAAAAACCGCAGCGAAGCGGAGCCTCCTTCGGCAAGCTCAG
>CAZRNW010000089.1:0-9753 GCA_964601535.1 uncultured Flavobacteriaceae bacterium | reverse complement strand
AGTGTAATTAATATGATAAGTACTTGTTTCATTTTACACTACAAAACAACAAAGTTTACTTATACACACAATTAAGCGGGGTTTACTAAATTGTTAAGCCTATACAGAATAGTCTTAATATTGACTTAACACAAGAAGCCCTGCCTGATTATGGCAGGACTTCCTCATAAAACTAAACTAAAACTCGAATTTGTATCCCACTCCTTTTACAGTGCGGATGTTATCTTCTCCTAATTTTTCGCGAAGCTTGCGGATGTGTACATCAATTGTTCTGTCACCAACAACTACTTCATCCCCCCAAATTTTTTCAAGAATAAATTCACGGGTAAAAACTTTTCCCGGTTTTGAAACCAGTAATTCTAAAAGTTTAAATTCTTTTTTCGGCAACATAATCTCTTTTCCTGCTTTAAACACAAGGTATTTTTCAAGATCAATTTTTATATCTCCGAACTCTAATACTTTTTCAACTTTAGGCGTATTGTTGCCAAGCCTTCTTAACAAAGCTTTTATCCTGCTGATAAAAACGCGGGGTTTAATTGGCTTTGTAATATAATCGTCAGCACCCGAATCGAAACCGGCGATTTGTGTATAGTCTTCGCTTCTCGCACTTAAAAAAACAATCAGCAAATTAGCCAGTTCTTTATTTTCACGCATCATGCGGCAGGTTTCAATCCCATCCATCTCCGGCATCATTACATCGAGAACAACTAAATTCGGTTTGTGTTTTTTTGCCAATGCTATTCCGTCGTGACCATTTAGAGCGGTGTAAACCTCGTAACCTTCTTTTTTTAAGTTGTAGGACAGAAAATTAAGAATATCCTCCTCGTCATCTACCAATAATATTCTGTAAGTATCACTCATAATTATCCACTAAAGTATATCAAATAATAAGCAGCCATGTTAAATTAACTTTAAATTACGCTGGTTTACATAGTCTACATTTAACTTTCTCGTAACATTAAAATTAAGATATACTTAAATTGAGGCGCGACATTTGTGTTTTAATTTATTGTACATGAACAGGTTTTTATCCGCGTTTTTTTTATTTATTTCAGCGTTCAGTTTTTCTCAATCAGGAAAAATTACAGGAAAAATTATTGATGCTAAAACCGGAGAAACATTGCCGGGTGCAACAGCTGTTATTGAAGGCACAACAAAGGGAGCAAGTGCTGATTTTGACGGGAATTTTTCGCTTAATAATGTTCCCGCCGGAAAAGTAAACATTATTTTCAGTTATATTTCGTACGACTCGAAGAAATTCGCCGACGTAATTGTAAAAGAAAATGATATAACAAATATCAATGTTCAGTTAGAACCATCATCGTCAACAACATTTTCTGAAGTAATTATAGTTGTTGAAATGATCAAAGAAAATAACGCTGCATTAATCATGATGCAGAAAAACAACGTAAGTGTGAGCGACGGGGTTTCGGCTGAAACAATTAAACGCACACCGGACAGAAATACTGCAGATGTTTTAAAACGTGTAAGCGGGGTTACTATTATAGATGATAAATTTGTGATTATTCGCGGACTCAGTGACCGATATAACGTTTCTTATTTAAACAATTCGCCGCTGCCCAATACTGAAGCTGATAAAAAAGCTTTCTCCTTTGATATTTTTCCTGCGAACATGCTGGATAATATAATTGTAAATAAAACAGCAACGCCCGACATGCCCGCCGATTTTGCCGGAGGCATTGTACAAATCAATACAAAAAACATTCCCGACAAAAATTTTATTTCCATGTCGCTTAGCGGCGGTTACAATACTATTACTACAGGAAAGGAAAGAATTACTTATCAGGGCGGAAAATACGATTGGCTTGGAATTGATGACGGAACCAGAAGCATGCCTGCTGTCGTTCCTGATGCCAATGATTTTCCGCAATTAAATTCAGAACGCGGAAAACTTTCACAGGAGTTTAAAAACGACTGGAGTTTAGGCAAAGATAAATTTGATCCTAATTTTTCCGGGCAATTTGCAATCGGGCAAAATTTTAAGCGGAAAGAAAAAGATTTTTTTGGCGTATTATTTTCTCTTACCTATAACAACTCGAAAAGCTTTTACAACCGCGAGCGTTATGCTTACTCCAATAACTCGAGCGGTACTTCAGAAAATCAGTTAGATGACAAATATTTAATTGAAACATTCAGTAACCAAACACTCGCAGCTTCCATTTTAAACTTATCCGTTAAGCTAAACGAAAATCATTCTATCAGTTTTAAAAATATCGGGTCCATCAGCTCCGATAATAAAATAATTCATTCTGTTGGTTCAACGGGATTAAGCAATAATAATCCTGCTATTAATGATATTACAACGCGTTTCTTTAAAAGCAGTACCGTTTATTCGGGACAATTAACCGGCGATCATTATATGCCTAAATTAAAGTTAAAAACAAATTGGGTGGGATCATTCGGTAAAACAAACCGGACCATTCCAAACTTCAGAACCACTTCTTATTCTCATTTCGCTAAGCCAAACGACCCGGAAGATCCTTATTCTGTTTATTATGATTCTATACCGGTGGCAATAATGGCCAATGCCAGCAGCGGACCGGATTATTCGGGGTACAGGTTATATTCTAAACTAGATGAAAACATTAAAAGTTTCAGGGCTGATGTTTCACGCAGTTTTAAAGTATCAGAGAATTTTAAACAAGACGTGAAGATTGGAGGCTTTTACCAATTCAGGAACAGAACATTTTACAATAGACAATTAGGTCTGATTAAAAGTTCTTCCAAATTTAAATCATCATTAATGTATCTGCCGGCCCATCAAATTTTTGATGAAGCTAACATGGGGCAGACAATCCCCAGTAATGTGGCGGGTTATCCTGACTCTTCAGGCTTTTTATTGTACGACATGACTAAGCCAAGTGATATTTACAACGCTAATTCATCTTTGTTTTCTCATTATATCATGTTAACCTCAAAAGTGAAAGAATGGTTTACCGCAGTTTATGGTCTGAGAATTGAGAACTTTACACAAACCGTTAATGGTCATAAAAAGAAAAATGATACCCTTGCATTTGTTCAGGGACAAGTTGATTACCTGCCTTCTGTAAATCTTATTTTTTCGTTGAACTCAAAACAAAATATAAGGGCCAGCTATTCTAAAACTTTAAACCGCCCGGAATTCCGTGAATTAGCACCATTCAATTTTTACGATCCGGAAACAAGATTATTATTTAGCGGTAACGATACTCTGAAACAATGTTCGATAAATAATTACGATCTCCGTTACGAAATTTATCCCGGCCGCGGACAACTACTTTCGGTGAGTGGCTTTTATAAAGATTTTAAAAATCCTATCGAGATGTCGGTGCAAGAATATGCGCCTGATGAAATTACTTTTAAAAATTCGCCTAAAGCCGTGGTGTATGGTGCAGAATTAGAATTCAGGGTTATTTTGGGCTCTTTATTTAAAACAGATTCTTGTAAGTTTTTAAATAATTTAAGTTTGTTTTCTAATCTGTCTTACATTAAATCAGAAGTACAGGTTTACAGCCCGGGCTCTACAACCGAAAAATATAAACGTCCAATGCAAGGACAATCACCTTACATTATTAATGGCGGTATTTTATATAATGATACAGAATTAGGATTCAGTGTTGGAGCAATGGTAAACAGAATTGGTCCCCGCATTTTTAACATAGGAAGTAAAAATGAACCTGACCGCTGGGAAAACGGGCGGACAGTTTTAGACTTCCAGATATCTAAACAATTCTTAAAAAATAAATTGGATGTACGTTTCAGCATAAAAGATGTGTTACACCAACAATTATATTTTTATCAGAACGGCGATAAGAACACAGCTTTTGATAAGACCAAAGACTTCATCAATTTCTCACAAACTTATGGCTCAGTTTATGCCTTGCAAATAAGTTTCAAATTGTAATCAGCGGTTCGAACGGATTTTTATCAAACTGGTATTTAAATTTACCATTATCTCGATGCCGCGCTTAGAAGCGTGTTTAAGTTTTAATTCCGGATACTGATATTTTATTTCCTTACTTAAGGATTTATAATCCGAATTGAATTGACAAATGTTTTTATAGACCGTCTTTTTTAATTTTTTTTTGAATACAGGCGATGTGATATAATGCTGCTTGAAAATTTTTATGCAGTCGCTCAGCTTCATTCTTTCTTCACCGGAACTTATTTTTTCCTCTGAAATAATCTGCTTTAATGCTTTAGTAATTAAGCCATACGATAAATTAACAGACTCAATATAATATTGCTGTTTGTACGCGCTTTTATTTTTCTCGACTAGTTGTTTAATACTTAGAGCCATAGTTCAAATTTGTACAAATATGTTAATTTATGTATTTAGTAATTGTAAATATTCGGTTAATTAAATATTATCAATGTGGTTCCGAAATAAAATTAAAGTCACATTTACACTCCTGTTTTGTTCAGGGGTTAATATTAGGTTAATCTAACAATCATAATTTGCTAACACCTATTTAATCGTAAGGTAAGTTAGTCGCACTTACTTTGCGTCATAAAAATTATTAAATCATGAAAAGAATTTACCAAACACTATTATTAGCTTTATCGCTAAACTTCGGAATGGCACAAACTGCCTTCTGGACACCAACTACCTATAAAGGTGCTTTTGATTGTTCAACATCAATGTGGACAGACGGCTGGACCGAGTGGGATCCGCAAAACAAAATTTATCCTGCGGCAACCATGACTGTGAATGCAAACATCACATCAAACACAACTTGGTCAACAGGACAAACCGTTTTATTACAGGGTCCGGTTTTTGTAAAAAACAACTCCGTTCTTACTATTCAACCGGGAGTTGTTGTGTTAGGCGACAAAGGAACACCGAGCTCTGCATTAATTATTACAAAAGGCTCACAAATTCAGGCAATAGGTACTGCAAGTAACCCGATTGTGTTTACCTCTAACCAACCTGCCGGAGCGTCTAACAGATCAGTTGGTGATTGGGGCGGAATTATTTTATGCGGACAAGCACAAATAAATGTACCGGGCGGTATTGCAAACATTGAAGGATTAACCGTTAGCGCCGATACTGAATATGGCTCAACATCACCGAACAATAACGATAACTCAGGTACATTAAGCTATGTGCGTATTGAATTTGGAGGTTATGTTTTTGCAGCTAACAAAGAAATTAATGGTTTAACCATGGGCGGAGTTGGAAAAGCAACAACTATCGATCACATTCAAACTTCATTTACTAATGATGACGGGTTTGAGTGGTTTGGCGGTAACGTTAATTGCAAATATTTAGTATCATTCCGAGATTTAGATGATAATTTTGATACCGACTTTGGTTATAGCGGATATGTTCAGTTCGGTTTAATTGTACGTGACCCTGCTTTAGCGGATGTGCCTTCGGTTTCAACATCAGAAGGTTTTGAATCGGACAACGATGCAACAGGAAGTTCTAATTCACCTTTAACATCAGGTATCTTTTCTAACATTACTGCAATTGGTCCATATCGCGGCAGTTCTTCAACAATTTTAGCGCCGGGTTATGAGAGAGCATTGCGTTTAAGAAGAAATACAAACTTAAAAGTATTCAACTCTGTATTCATGGATTTCAAAAAAGGTTTGCATGTTGACGGAACCGCCGCTGATGCTAACGCAGGTTCAGGCGCACTTAAATTCAAGTACAATGTTATTGCAACCACTTCAGGCGTAACTCCAAAAACCATTGTTACAACTACAGCTAACACTAATTTTAATACAACATGGTTTTCTTCACAGCCTAACGATTCATTGATTACAAGTGTTGGTTTATTGACCAATCCTTATGGAACTAATTATCTGAATCCTGATTTTCGCCCGGTTTGTACTAATACATTGTTAACAGGCGGTGCTAATTTCAGCGATCCTGCTTTTGTTGCCGGTGGCATTTTAGGTGTAAATGAATTTGACAACACAACTAAATTGCTTGGCTTGTATCCAAATCCAAGCACCGGCGAAACTAATCTTGTGATCAATGCTACATCTGCCTTCAATATAACTGCAGAAGTATATTCGGTTACCGGACAGTTAATAACTAAGCCGTATACTAATTATAATGTTGAAACGGGAATGAACATTTTACCCGTTAATGCTAATGAATTAGCTAACGGCATCTACTTCATCACTGTAAAATTCGGTTCAAAAACCGAAACCATTAAATTAGTTATAAATAAATAATTTCTCTTATTCAGAAAAGCCTGCTTTTAATCAAGCAGGCTTTTTTTAATCCATTCTAAAACATTACTTGCATTCAGCTATTATATATTCGGTTATCAATTCTAATTCTGAATTTTACAGAAAGAGTTTAACCAAACTTAACCTAAAGGTTACGAACGCATATGCTTATGATGACTTCGAACGCTTTCTTACATCAGAAACATTTGATGTTTTAATAATTGACCTGGAATTAGATAACACGGATGCTATTACAGTGATAAAAGAATTGAAGTCTTCAGGCCTAAAACATCCGCTTTACATAATGGTGTGCTCTAATAAAGCTGATGATTTTATTCAGATAAGCGCATTCAACTCCGGCGCCGATGATTTTGTGGATTTACCGGTAAATCCAACAGTTTTTGAATCTAAAATCAAAGCTTTGCTAAAACGGATGGAGCCGGATAAAAAACTGAACAATAATGGTTTTATTTATATAGATCAGGAACAATACAAAATAATTGTAGGCAATACTGCTTATTCTTTACCGAGACTGGAGTTCAGAATGGTTTCTTTGTTGTTTTCTAATCCAAATAAAATATTTTCTAAAGACGAGATTGCCTCAGAAATTTGGCACAATAAAGATATTTCATCAAAACGCACTATTGATATTCATATCCGTAACATTCGAAGAACAATCGGAGATGACATAATAAAGACCTATCGCGGTATTGGTTACTGTTTAAAACAAGGGCCTAGCGCTTAACTTATTGAGTTTTACCGTTTTCTTCCGCTTAACAATTTCTTAACATTGAGTTTACTTTAAGGTTAAGTCTTAAGATTTAATTTGCATACAGTTAACATTAAACTTATGAAGTTAAATTTTAGTTTACTTATAATTGCTCTTTTCTTAACAATGAGCATCAAGTCCCAGGAAGTTGAAGAAGCGCCTTTGGATACTTTGGCAAGAAGTGTCCGCGGTATTTTAGATGAAATGGGTAAAATGAAACGCTTAAAAATAACCGGTTACGTACAACCACAATATCAGTATTGTGATTCAGCAGGTGCACCTTCCTTTGCAGGTGGCGACTTCGCAACCTATAATAGTGCAGGGGCCGTTACTAGCACTTATTACAGTCGTTTCATGATGCGCCGGGGTCGTATTAAAACTACTTATACCTATGAAAATGTAATGTTAATGGTAAATGTAGATTTTACGGAAAAAGCCGCCGCTATGCGTGAAACCTATGCAAAAATTACCGACCCATGGTTAAATATGTTCAGCTTAACTGCCGGATTACTCCAAACTCAATTTGGATTTGAATTAACGCAATCATCCAGCGAACGCGAAACACCTGAGCGCGCAAGATATAATCAAACGCTATTTCCAACAGAACGTGATTTAGGTGCTTTTGGTTCAATGGTATTTCCAAAATCATCAAAGCTTAATGGTTTAAAATTAGATGTTGCATGCATGAATGGTGTTGGCGGTGTTAATCCTGAATTTGATTCACACAAAGATTTTACCGGCCGTTTACAATATTCTAAAACAACGAAGAGTGAAAAATTAAGTTTTGCCATTGGTGTTTCTTATTACCACGGCGGTTACAGAGCCGGAAAACCAAATGATTATACTTTCGGAACCTTAGCAAACGGAGATAAAGGCTTTCAATACGCTAAAGACACCGCTAATTACGACCGTGTTGCAAAAAGAGAATATATGGGAGCAGACCTTCAGGCTTCTATAGATTGGAAAATTGGTATTACGACAATTCGTGCTGAATATATCATGGGCGAAAATCCGGGTACTACATCTTCAAACAAAAGCCCGAGTGCCGCTCCAACATCATCACTTTACCACCGCAATTTTGATGGTGCTTATTTTTACCTCATTCAAAACATTGGTCAGTCAAAATTTCAAATAGTTGCAAAATATGATTGGTTTGATCCCAATATTAAAATATCAGGGAAAGACATTGGAAAAGCAGGAACTAAAACTGATTTAGCGGATATCCGTTTCGATACTTACGTTTTTGGCGTAACTTATCGTGTTAATCATAATTTAAAAATCATGGCTTACTATGACCTTGTGCAAAATGAAGTAACTGAGGTGGCCCGTTACAAAAAAGATATTATTGACAACGTATTTACCTTAAGAATGCAAATAAAATATTAACACTGAAGCAGAGCGAAGCAAGTTCCATTATAAAAACAACTAAAATGCACACTATGAAAATTAAAATTGTTATTGCCGCACTAGTACTTCAAGCAAGTATTTCCCTGGCTCAAAAATTAAAAGGAAGCGACACTGTTCTTCCCTTAGCACAAAAGGAAGCCGAAAGTTATATGAAAGCAAATAAAACAGCTAAAGTAACGGTTACCGGAGGCGGAAGCGGTGTTGGTATTTCTGCATTAATTGAAGGAACTACAGATATTGGAATGGCTTCCCGTAAAATGAAAATGACCGAAAAAATGAAAATAAATGAAGCCGGAAAAGCTGCTAAAGAAACTATTATTGCTTATGATGCTTTAGCCGTTGTAGTTAATCCGGGTAACAAAGTAAGTCAGTTAACACGTGAACAATTGGAGGGTATTTTTACTGCTAAAATTAAAAACTGGAAAGAAGTTGGCGGGGATGATATGCAAATTGTAGTTTACTCACGCGAATCCAGTTCCGGTACTTACGATTTCTTTAAAGAACACGTAATGAGCAATAAAAATTACGCTTCATCTGTTTTAAGTATGCCTGCAACCGGTTCAATCATTCAATCTATTAGTCAAACCAAAGGCGCGATTGGCTATGTTGGCTTTGCTTATGTAGAAAAAGAAGTGAAAGCCTTAAAAGTTTCAGTTGATAAAGGAAAAACTTTTGTTGAACCATCTATGGCGACCGCAAAGAACAGAACCTACCCGATAGTTCGTCCCTTATATTATTATTACACGGCTTCGTCCGAAAAATTAGTAAAACCGTTTGTTGATTATTGTTTATCAGCCGAAGGTCAAAAAATTGTTGAACAAGTTGGATATATACCATTAACTAAATAATAAGATAGTATTTACTGTTTTGAAAGCACCTTTACGCAAAGGTGCTTTTGGGCATTTATAAAGAACCATTGAAGTCGTTTTATAAAAAATTTTCTGAGAGATTTATTGAGGGTTTACTCTTAATAAGCAGTACCGTGACCAGCTTTACGGTAGTATTAATTGTTGTTTTTTTATTTAAAGAAGGTATCAGTGTTTTTAACGGGACCGCGGTGGAAGAAGGTCATGTGATGGCGGTGAATAAAAATAACCCCGTTAGCAAATTAAGCGCTGAAGAAATCAAAAATATTTTTGATCAAAAAATTATTAATTGGAACGAGATTGGCGGAACAAAAGATTCCATCATATTGTTTCGATTAGAAGACATCTCGAATTATTTTACCGACGAACAGATTGGCGAAAACTTTGAACGACTGCCGGATTGTATTGCAAAAGTTGTAGATAGTATTCCCGGTGTCTTAGCTTTTTTTCCGGATAAATATCTTACAAAAACTTTTAGCGGAAAGGTTTTAGCTTTTGATAAAATAAAACTCAAAGAGTTTTTTG
>CAZRNW010000088.1:0-9800 GCA_964601535.1 uncultured Flavobacteriaceae bacterium | reverse complement strand
CCATAGAAAGAAAAAAAGGATTTAAAGAAATTGTTTCCATTTTAATTTGATTTAGATTGTTAAATAATAAATGACGTAACAAACGTATAAATATTCGTTTAAACGAACAATGTTTAACGAAATAAATCTGATTGTTAAATGAGATAACAGAGAATTGCCAGTTTTTGCTTCTGTGTTGTCCCCAAACTATTGTTTAGAAGCGTGACAATACTTTATTAATATACCGGGAACTCACTTGTGATTCTATTTTTTAAACACCCAGTATTTCTGCAAGGTAAAATTGAAGCCGAGCGATACAAGGGCGTCTAAGCAAAGGCGGCTTAGCTTATAATCGAAACCCAGCAGTTTGGTGAGCGCATAAGTGCCAGAACTTTTTAATGCGATGTTTCCCAATACCACAAGAACAAATCTTTGCAGTTGCCTGCGTTTAGATTCATCACGTTTTTTAAACGTCCAATAACGGTTCAGTGAATAGTTGATGACTGCCCCGAATAAACCGCTGATGATAATAGACTTTGTGTAGAACAGGTGTCCGTATTCTGTCAGCGCAATCATAATAGCATAATCAAACATGCCGCCAATGAAAGCCGAAGCCTGAGCTTTGCCGAAAGTGTAAACTGAATGCATCAAAGAAATTTTAGCAATTGAATTATACGCAATATATTTTTTTCTATAACGGAGGGATTATAGATTTCTCGTTGGATTTTCGCTGCGATTTGAATTGTTGCCATATATTATCTATTTAACATAAATCATCCATTTAATCGTTCCCTTAAGTTGCTTTTTGCATCTTTCCATCAGGAAAAGAAATCCTTCTGATTATGGCTGTCTATTATAAAAGCTGGCTTTAAACACAACCATAACAGTGCCGGGAAAAAGTGCATGGGGACCGCAAAGCCGGGAAACAATTCAGGCGATTTTAGATTTCCCGGTAACGTGAAAAATGGGGCGATTAAAGTAATAAACGAAAGAGTGAAAAAAATCATATTGAAAATGATGTCGGTATTTTGTTTTGAAAACTTTCTAAGCAGCCAATACCCCATTGACGCGATTAGCGAGCCGAAAAAACAACCAAGAATTATTCTCGGATTTGAAGCAATCTTAGAAAAATCAGCCCCTACTGAGTACAAATAAAAAGTACCATACAATACCGAAATAAAACCGGATAACAACCCTGTCACAATGCCAAGAAGTAGAGACTTTAAGAACAATTGCTTTATTTTTTTATTTTGCTTAATGGTTTCTTTTAGGGGCATCACACATGACTATAAGAAAACGTGTAATTGCTTCTTGCGTTTTCTGGTCAATTACTTCTTTCCCCTCTTTATTCTGAGCTTTCAGTGCCATTGTTGTTACTGTAATCCACCACTCGCCTTCTTTTTTTGCCGAAGGTTTTTTTAATTGGTGGCACGTACTGCAATATTGTTCGTAAAGCCGCTTATCCTGATTAAGTTGAGTAAACGTATAGTCGGGATATTTTTTTGCCCCGCGTTCCGCATCTTCCAAAGTAGTTATAAGCCCTGTAGAGGTAGAGCAAGCAGCTAAAAAGAATAAGAGCAGGATAAATATTGTTCGTATCATACATTCACTTTTAAATCAAGTTAAAGAGTAGTATATAGGCTAATACAAAAATTTATTCCTTTGCCTTGTTATCTTCCGAATTCCCAATCTTTAGTATTTCCATAAAGCTCAGCATATTTACTATCATCATAATTACATTTACTACGACTGCAAAAATTTTGATAGAGTTCGGAAATAACATTTCTAATAGCAGAACAAGGCAAATGGCAATTCGCAGTTCGGTAGGACCCACCAAGCCACCGGTATCAATAACGTACTGATTCGTTAGCTTGTATTTTAATAAAGCTAAAATCATAGACCAGCCATAGGTGCCCAAGTACGTAAAGGCAAGCGGTTTGTACGAAGTTGGCAGATAAAAGTAAAGCCCCAAAGCAACAACTATAGTTGTTACCCAGTCCATTGACAAATCCAATGAAAAGCCGTACCATTTGCGGGGAATGTTTCGATAGTATGCAATACGCCCGTCTAACGAATCGCCAAACCAATTTACAGCCCAACCAAAAATGGCAAGGGACATGTAATAGACGTTATACTGTGCCATCCAAAAACCTGCAAAAACAATAAAACCACCCAGCAAACCCACAGCGGTTAGCATATCAGGGCTTGCCCAAGCAGGCATAATTCGGCACAAAAACTGGAGCGTCTCCTGTTCTAATCCTTTTAAAATATTCGTTCTTTTTCTATCAAGTGAAATGGAACCGGGAAGCTTGTTCGCTTGTTGGCTTTTCTGTTCTTTGGTTTTATTTTTAGTAAAGTCTATTTTTTGTGTAATTGTAGTTGTGCAGCGATTCATATTTTTTCATTTTAAGTTTAAAAGGATGGTCTTACATTTATTTTGAAAACAAAATTTTGAGCACCAATTTCATTGCGGTAGGTGGTACGCCAAGTAAAGCTGACCTGTAGTAGTTTCAATATATTTTCTACACCAAAACCTATTTCTACATAAGGTTTTTTTGATGCGGTGTGCATTTCTACAGGTAGCAGAAGAATGTTTTTATTCTTAGTGCTCATATTCCCCCAAAGAGCCTTTACACTTATAAACTCGCGTAGCTTAACTTTTTTTAGGTAAGGAATATGATTGAATAATAGCCCCTCAAAATGGTGCTCATACCAAAGCGATACATATTTGTCGTGTCCAAATTCAAAAAGTTTGGTTAATTGATAGCTGGCTTCGTCTCTAAGAATTCCGATGTTAGCTGATGAAATGAAAGATGTTGGATATGGTGCCTCTCCAAAAATATACCCTGCTGTAGCATCTAATTTCCCATACCCTATAACTGGCATGTAAATTACCTGCTTAACTATTGCTTGCAGGCTATGGCTACCAAAATAGCCGAACAGAGGATTTTTAATTCTCCATGTATATTTCAACGTAAAGCTGGGCTTAGTAGTAGGAATAAAAAATCGGAAGCCATAACTTTTGGTATATTGGTCGTTAGCACAATACCGCAATTCGGCTGAGAGTTCTGTTGAATTAAAACCGGTTAGTGGTTTAAATGTATTATCCCGGTATTCATCAAAAACAATTCCCTGGTCGGTTGAATACCACCTTTTAAAGGCAATCCCAAAGTTGCTTGAAAGCCCCTTGAACCAGTCTATTTGGTATTGAATGCTTTGCACAGACAAGCGCATGACCTTATTCTTTTTAGTAGCCGGAGAAAGAAGGGTCAAAATATTGTCGTAGGTGAGTTGCGGATTATCCTGACCAAGCACCACCATATCATTTTTGCTTTGCAACCACAATTGGCTCCATCGGTTGTAGCGCCTTGGAAAATTAAAGCGCATGTCAACTTCATACTTCCATTTTTTATCTTTAAAACCATAAGCCCCTTGCGCATACAGGTGAACAGTTTGACTAAAATATTCATTGGTAAATACACCCAATCTTATCCGGTATCCCTCCACCGCATTACGACTTACAAAGTAAAATGCCCTCCCAAAATCAAACGGACCTGCCCTGAAATTTGCTGAGGTTACTAATTTACCCAACCACTGGAGCCGTTTAAAGGCTTTAACGGTTAAAGCGGTATCGAATGAATGATAAATGTGCTGTTCCGCTTTATCTAAAGGCATTAAACGTAAAGTATCAAGAAAAGACCGATGCCTATTAAACGCCTTATTTACTATAATATCATCAGGCGCTTTGCTTACGCTATCCGGTATGGAATGGTTAAGTTGTATCGAATCGCGGGCGGTTATCTTAGTAATATAAATGGCTAATTTTTGTCTCTTCTGAAGAAGGTTACCCCGCGCATTTACCTTCTCGTAGTTCATTATCCAACCGCTGTCGGTTTGTTCAAATTTTTGCTCTACCGAATAATCAGTTAAAAAATTTACGTTCGCTTTTTCATTAGGATTAAAATAAATAGCAGCAATACCCCAAGTTGCAGAATCAATAAGGGCACATCCTTTTAAGGCAACATCCTCTTTATTCTTTGCTACAAAATTAAGCGTATAAGTTACCGAGTTGTTGATGCGGATAGTATCTAAAATGTGATAAGTGTAAGTGGTGCGCGCTTGTGGAGAAAATGGCGAAGTAAATGCCTTACCGGCTATTACGTACACATTTTTATAAATGTCAATGTATTTTAGCTGGTCAGAAATGTAGTTAGCAAGGAAGGTTTTTTTAAAGCCCGACATATGTCGGTAATAAATCACCTTTCGATTCAGAAAAGGTTTATTACGATGATAGGTTTCGTTATATTCTTCCAGGATAATTAACGGTATGTATTCTTCTCCCGATGCAGTTGTATCGCGCTCTTCAAAGAAGAAACCGAAAGGCTTAAGCAATTTGCTGTTTAATAACTTCGGGGATGCATGTATCATGGAAGTTATCATCTTGGTATATTCGTGTAGGTAATAGTTGGGAACAGCATCCGGGTTGTTTCGGGGCTTGTTTTCCATTACCCGGGCAAATACATAAAGTGCCGCTGTGTCAATAATTCGTTTCCTTTTTTTAGGAGGCTTTACCACCACTTCTTTCAACAGCATATCGGTGGGTTTTAAATCAACCGAAATAAATTTTGTTGTGGCGGGATTAATTTTGACAAACTTGCGCTCATAGCCAAGAACAGATATTTCAAGAATAGAAGGTTGAGGTATAATCACTATAGTAAAATTTCCAACCGAGTCGGTGATTGTTCCAAAATTTGTATCCTTTATATGAATATTAACATAGCTTATCGGCTCGTTAGTGCGCACATCCATTATCTTCCCCGATATAAGGGAGTTTTGAGCACTGCTGTTATAAACTGCTAGTTGAAACGATAACAATGGAATGAAAAAATTTAACCTTTTACTATGAAATATTAATGCTCCAATTATTACATCAACCCACTTAGCTCTCCCTTTCATTTAAGTTGTTATAAATATTCGTACTGCACCAACATTTCTGTCATTTGTTCAGTCCGACAGTTTTATTATTTAATTCGAATTCATACTGTTTGATATCAAACCAATTACATAATTTTTTTTACCCTATTTGCCTTTAGTTGAACATGGTTTCTCCATTATTTTAAATTGGATTTGCTGAAGGGTCTTCGTTAACTTAATTAAGTCAATATGCGCAAAGCCTTTTTGAAACTGCTCATAAAATTCCGTAACCATAGGAAGGAGTTTTTTATTGTAAGCAATTCCTTCTTTGGTCAATGAAATAATATTATTTCTTCTGTCCGTTGTATGAGGTTGTCTAACGATTAGATTTCTTGATTCCAGATTATCCAATAAAGAAGTTAAACTGGCTTTGTTCTTTCTAACGATTTCAGCAATTTCCTGTTGGTTTAATTTTTCGTTGTACATTAATACCCCCAATACTTCCATCATTTCAACGGTAATGTCAAACTTATTTTGGCGTAATTTATCGCGCAGATGTTGTTTCAAGCAATCTCGAATGCTTTGTATAACGTTAACCAGTTCAACAAAAGCAACCAATTCTTTAGGGCCTTTAATTTTCATGGAGCAAATTTAAAATAATTAGATGTCGAACTATTTACTCAAATTGGGGTATTAGATTCTGGAAAATTTATTGAGTTGAGCGATGTCAAAATTTCTACCAGAATTATAAAAATTATCTTGCTTTTGAGAATTTTCTCCTAAACCATTCGCGCGTTTTATAACCGAGCATGTACATCGTGGGGACTACAAGTAATGTAAGAAAAGTTCCCATTAAAAGACCAAAAATCATTGTCCATGCAAGAGGTCCCCAAAACCGTACATTATCTCCTCCGAGATAAAAGTGTGGATTTAATTCGCTGAATAGAGTTCCAAAATCCATATTCAAACCAACTGCTAATGGAATTAAGCCAAGTATCGCAGCAGCAGCCGTCAAAATTACAGGGGTTATACGGGTAGCTCCTCCTTCTACAACTGCTTCCTCAATGGTTAAGCCTCGTTCTCGCAATGCATCAATAAATTCGATTAGCAAAATTCCGTTTCGGATTACAATACCTGCCAGAGCAAAGGTTCCAACTCCGCTCATTACTACTGACAAATTCATTCGAGTGATAGTGAAGCCAAGGGCTATACCAATTAACGAAAATAGTACGGTTGTGAAAATAATCATTGGCTTCACTACCGAATTAAACTGAATCACAAGAATCACAAGCATCATAGCAAGAGCTAATCCAAATGCTATAGCCAAAAATGAGGAAGTTTCCTTTTGCTGTTCCTGCTCACCCGTAATTTTTATCTCATAACCTTCTGGCGCATCCATATTAGTTATAATTTGCTCTATGCGCGGAATAATTTCGTTGGATGAATACCCCTGCACAAGGTAAGAGTAAAGGGTAACCATGCGCTTTTGATTCTTGCGGTTAATCACACTGATTGAATTATCATATCGAAGTTTTGCAATAGCTGAAATAGGAATCTGGCGGAATTGCCCCAGGCTGAAATCCATGTACGAGATATTTACATTCATCAGTTTTTCTACTTGACTTCTGTCCTCAGCCCGCAAACGAAGCTGAATAGGGGAATCGTCATTTTTGTCGCGAAACTTTGAAACTTCTTTACCAAATAAAGCCGTTCTGAGTTCACCGCCTACTTGCCCTAAGGAGATACCCTCCCGAAGCATTTTCTCTTCATCCAGGTCAACTATAATTTCGGGTTTGCTGATTTGTAAATCGCTTTTCAGTTCATCAATTCCCTCAACACCTTCCTTCTCGATATTTGATTTCAATTCATTGCTCAACTTCAGCAAAACGTCAAAATCATCTCCGCTAATCTCGATATTTATCGGTTTGCCAACCGGTGGTCCCGCCCGCTCTTTTTCTACTGATATTTCTGCACCGGCAATTCCTTTTTTAAATTCTTTTTGAAGGGAGTCTAACCAAATATTAGTTTTAGGATATATGCGCTCGGCATATTTTTTAAAAGCTATAGTAACAAGGCTTTTGTGAGGTGTGGGTACTTTATCCGGATTTTGCGGGTCACCAGCGCCCAGCCCTACATTAGAAATAACACTGGTAACGTCAGGATTACTTTCTCCAATAACCTTATAAACACGCTTCTCAATCTCGCGGGTTATGGAATCGGTTACGTTGGCATCTGTTCCCATCGGCAATTTACAATACACATACACAAAGTTCGCATGACCGCTTGGGAAAAATTCGATTTGCGGCTTGGATGCGAAATATAATAGCCAACTTCCGATTAAAAATCCTACTACTGTGAGGGGAATAAAAGCAGGTCTGTAACCTTTAATGAAAGAGTGTATTATTTTCCTGTAATAATTGATAATAAGCGGCCAAAATTTTGTTTGCCAGAAAATAATTGCATGTGAAAGAACAAAATGGTATAACAAAATGAGAATAATTATAAGTAATGAAAAATTACCTATCCCCCAATATTTGGTGACATACCCAATTAAAGCAGTTATACTAAAAAAGAT
The DNA here is from genome assembly GCA_964601535.1 of uncultured Flavobacteriaceae bacterium. Lineage (GTDB taxonomy): Bacteria > Bacteroidota > Bacteroidia > B-17B0 > Aurantibacillaceae > JAHEYG01. The sequence continues at coordinate 2,332 of CAZRNW010000088.1, read as the reverse complement.
AATGCCTGTGTAATAATCTTTTAAATTCGACTTACTACCATGATCGTCTTTTTTCATAAATGAAACAGCAAAAACCGGATTCATTATAAAAGCCACAAATAGGGAAGCGCCAAGTGTAATTATCAATGTCAATGGAAGGTTCTTCATGAATTTACCAACAATGCCCGGCCAAAATAATAATGGTACAAAAGGAGCCAACGTTGTTAGTGTTCCTGCTAAAACGGGTATAAAAACCTCACCGGCTGCATATTTGGCAGAACGCATAATGTCAAAATCGTAACGGTTGAAAATTCGGTGGGTGTTTTCAATAACTACTATGGCATCGTCTACGACTATTCCCAAGGCAAGAAGAAAAGCAAAAAGCACCACTAAGTTCATTGTCATTCCTAATGCGGGCATAAATAGAAACGCAACTAAGGTCGTCAACGGTACTGAAAGTCCAACGAAAAAAGCATTATTGAATCCCATGAAAAACATGAGAACAAACACCACGAAAATGAATCCGAGAATTACTGTATTGACTAAATCGTGCAGTTGAACTCTGGTATTTTCAGATGTGTCCCCGGTTACCTTAATCTTTAAACCTTGCGGGAATTTGCCATTTTGATAATCTTCAATAATGGAATAAATCTGGTCGGTGGCATTAATAAGGTTTTCACCGCTTCGCTTTACCACATTTAATGTTACTACCGGTTTGTGGTCAAGCTGGGCAAAATCCTGCTTCTCTTTGAACGTATCCTCTACTTTAGCAATGTCTTTAAGAAAAACGGTAGTTCCCGTAAATGACCGAATAATAACATCACCAATTTCTTTTGGCTCTTTAAACTCACCGGTTACACGCAAATTTCTTCGAAATTGGTCTATCCGTACTTCGCCACCGGATATATTTAAGTTTTCTCTTTTAATCGCATTTTCAATATCCATAAATGAAATACCCGCACTGGTCATCTTGTAGAGGTCTACATTTACCTGAATCTCACGGTCAACTCCACCCACAATATCTACGCGGGTGATTTCTTTCATGCTTTCAATCTTATCTTTTAAATCTTCTGCATAATTTTTTATCTGGTCAAGAGGATAATCGCCAGCCAAGTTAATATTCATTATAGGACGCTCGTTTATATCAAACTCCTGTATCTGGGGTTCATTATTTAAATCGCTGGGTAAATCTTTTTTGCCCTTGGCAACTGCATCCGTCACTTTCTGTTTGCAATCTGCTGCTTTCAAATTTGTGTTAAACTCTACAGTAATGATGGAAACATCGGAAAGAGAATTGCTTGTTACTTTTTTGACCCCGCTGATTCCTTTCACCTGTTTTTCAATCGGCTTCGTAATTAAGTTTTCAATGTCCTGCGGAGTGGCACCGGGATAAATGGTGGAAATTGAAATAGTGGGTACCACCACATCCGGGAAAAGTTCCTTGGGCAAACTCACATATATGAATGAACCGCAAATCACGATTATCGTAATCAGCACATAAATACTGGTAGCATTATCAATGCACCAACTGGTAAATTTTAGCTCTTTTAAACTTTTGGTGTTCATATTTACGCATTGTTTGCTTATTCAATTTTTGAGATGGCAAGTTTATGAAGAAACAAAGTTTCAATTCGTTGAGCATTTGCGTTTGACATTTAATATGTTCTTTCTAATACAAACCAACTAAAAGCGCGAAGATTTAATTTAACCATACTGTCACGAAGAAGCGGGTCAATTTTTTTCCACGCTTTTTCCAGCATTGATTTAGCTTCGCGTTCGCAAAGTTCGATTGCATTTACTTTATCAAGTAAGGTGACTGCTACTGCAATTAATTCAAGGTTTTTGGTTTTTGAACTTATGATTTCCCATAGGCGCGCACGGTCTTTCTTTTCAAGAAGTGCCATTGCTTTAGCAATAGGGTAAGTAATTTTCCCCGCTGTGATGTCTTCGCCTTTTGTTTTAAGATTGTCTTTAAAACCGTTCAGGTTAAGTGTGTCATCAATAATTTGGAATGAAATTCCCAAGGCTTCAAAGTAATCGCCCATTGCATCAGTCTGAGCTTTTGAGCCTTCACCCAATAAAACACCAATGCGGGCAAGATAACTGGCAGGTGCAGCCGATTTTAAACGGTGAGTGGCGAGTACCCGTTGCTGCAACAGTTTCGCCACCTTATCATCGCGCAGGGCAGCGGGCATCATATAATCCAAACCGTAAATATCCATTGCCTGCCCACTGTGCGAAGCACGCATAGCCTCAAAATACCAATTGTATATCTGAACTTTTTCCTCCCATGATTTGTCTACATTGTAAATGCAATACTGCCCTATAAAATAAGCTGCGGTGCCGCTATTGA
>CAZRNW010000087.1:2138-9818 GCA_964601535.1 uncultured Flavobacteriaceae bacterium | reverse complement strand
TCAATGGTAACAATATATTTTCCTACAGTAAGACTCATTCCCGCGAGCGAAGCCATCCATTGGCCAAAATTCTTTCCGAGCCTGATTCCCTTAACATTTGTGTCTTTCGCGGCAATCTTTTTTATTATATTCCAAGCACCGTCAGGGCTACAATCATCGACAAATATTATTTCATATTCAATTCCGCAAATTGCTTTGAGAGATAGGGTAAGGCGGTGATATAGTTCTGGCAATATCTTTTCGCTATTGAAAACCGGAACAACAATAGAAATAATATTAGCGGGACTTTTAGTCAAAAATTGATTTATTGATTTGTCGTACGAAAGTATGAATAAAGCTTGAAGCGTTTGCTAGTAGCCATGCAATACAAAACGGACCTTTGTATATTTCCAAACGGAGCCTAATTTTAGCTGTTCCTATGTCTGATCAAAATCTTAAAACCGAACACTGGATCAAGGTCGATGTAATACGTGAATTATCTGTACTTTCAACAATTAGCAGCTTAGCTGCTGTAATGGCTGAGTGGTCCATTATTGTTTTAGCAATAATATTTCATCAGTTTTTTTCAAATCCAATCATTTATTTTTTTGTCCTTTTGGTGATTGGTAGCCGCATGTATGCGCTATATAGCTTGATGCATGACGGGATGCACGGACTTTTAATAAAAAATAAAAGACTTAATGATTTTTATACCAGGGTATTTTTAGCATGGCCGTTATTTTATTCTTTAAGCAAATCACGCTCTGCTCATCTGGCTCATCATAAATACCTAAAAACCGAAGCAGATCCGGAAATGGCCCATCTTGCGTATGGGGAATTTCAATTTCCTATGAGGCAAAGTGTTTGGATTGGGATTCTGGTAAAGGATATTCTGGGAATTAATTTTCTTTGGTACTTTTTTAAGAAAAAAATTAATGCCGTATTAAATCTTAAAAACGCCTCAACCGGTAAAAAATCAGATTCCGCTAAAGAAGAACTCATACTGAAGATAGTTTATTATGGAATTATACTTTCAGCGATTACTTATTTGGGATTGATCCCGGATTTTGCCTTGTATTGGTTGCTTCCATATGCCACGATTTATCAGGTTCTAAACCGCCTGAGACTGGCTACGGAGCATTTTAATATTGACGAAGAGAACCATTTCCAGACTCGTTCGGTTCATGCGGGTTTTGTTGAAAAACTTCTTCTTTTTCCTCATAATCTGAACTATCACATTGAGCATCACCTGTTTCCAAGTGTCCCTTTCTATAGGTTACCTGATCTGAGAATGGAATTGATGAAGAATAATCTTTTCAAGGAGTCGGCCCATATTAATGATGGCTGGATTGGGGTGTACCACGATGTTACTGCAACCAAACAATAAAAACTTGGACGCGAAGAATTTTCTTGAACAGATTGATAAGCAGGGTTATTTCCTAAGCGACCGGCTTTTTGATGATGGTTTTATCTCCGAATTAAAATCTCAGCTCGAAGTTGCAATTGAATCAGAGGCAAAATTTCACGGGTCACGGAACTATAAGGATTATGGAATGCTGTTGGCGTGCCCTGTATATGGCGGGAAATTCCTTGATCTTTTAATGAACCAGAATTTTATAGAGCCTTTTAACTGGGCGCTGGGAGATACATGCATCATTTACGTTTACACCTCGTCCAGTATGCCGCCCAATAGCAGCAATTATTCTAAACGAATTCATGTTGACAGGCCAATGCTTATTCCTGGCTATACTGAATCGCTTGCCTGCTTAATTCCTCTCGATGATTTTACTGAGGAAAATGGTGCTACATATTTTCTTCCTGGTTCCCATTTGGAAGCTAAACAACCTGACGAGGATTTCTTTTACAAGAATGCAAAGCGGCTGCTGGCAAAGAAAGGAACCGTATTTTATTTTAATCCGCGCCTCTGGCATTCCGGTGGAAATAATAATACCAGTTCTTGGAGGCACGCAGTGGGGCTGGCAATGGTTCGACCGTATCTTAAGCAGCGTATTGATTTGCCCAAAGCGATGAAAAGGATGAACTTAACTGGTGTTTCTGATCGGGTTTTACAAAAACTTGGGTTTTATGCGCAACCACCCTCATCACTGGAAGAATATTACGCTCCTGCAGGCCAAAGACCGTATCGTCAAAAATCCGAATGGAACAATACGTAACACGGCTTATCTGGGTTGATAGGTAGTCTTATTGGTGATCTCATTCATGATGCCTTCAGTTCTGATACTTTGTGACATGATTCGAAGATATTCGTAATGGTCATGCCATAATTCATTAATTGATGCATATTCTTTGTAAGGATAGTTGTATTTTTTGCATAGCGCCTTCACGATAGGGATAAGCTTCGTGAGGTTTTCAACCGGAATAAATGGAATTAGATGATGTTCAATCTGAATATTAAATCCCCCTGTGTACCAAATCCAGAAAGGGTTGGTTGAGCAGAAATTCGTGGTGTTATGACAAGCGTAATATCCGAACTTATTTTCATGCTCCAGAGGTATCTTATTGGTGGTGGAAGGAACAAAATGGTTGATCGCAGCCCCAACATAAATACCGGTAAATAATGTGCATTGATAAATCAGGTAAAGGACTAAACTCCACAGTACGGACTGGTTGAATATTGCCGGTAATAATACGAAGTAGAGTAGGGTTGTCCCCAGAGATAAAAGTTGTTCAGCGTTTATTGGCCTGTTATGGTCACTCCAGAATGTTGACTTTATTCCTCCAATGGTGGTAATGATGTTTGCGTAAAAAGGATAGAAAATGGCGGCAAGCTTATGCTGGTAAGCATGTATCGGTTTATGCTCAACCAAACCGGAATAACGTATGAAGGTTGAAAAGGCCGCTACCTCGTAATCAAATTCCGGGTCTCCGATTTTAACATGATGGCTATTATGTTCATAATGTAATGGATTTTTGATTATAAACGGCCAAAACACAGGCCAGAAGAAAGTGAGTAAAGTTTTGGCGACTTTATTTTTAGGGAAATTCCTGTGTGTAGCCTCATGAGCAACCAAGCCGAAAAGGGAAGTTCCAATTATCGCCTGAATGATCACTAGCAGCACACTTGCGGTCCAATGAACGAATCCATATAAAGCGGGCAGTGAGCATGCAAAAAAGAATATAATATTTAACAGGCGTACATAAAAGAATGAATTCCTATACCATTTGGCATTTTGGTATAGGTTATCCTCATTACACCTTGTTATAAGTTCTGCAAGGAAAGGTTCTTTAAAGTCTTCATGTGGGATGCACTCATTTTCAGGGAGTTCACCAATTTTAAACTTTGAAAGCCTTCTTATAACTTTTTCACTATTTCCATGTTTCGCGGTGAAGTAGCTGGTCGCGTCTTCACCGGCACGTGATACAATAACCTCGAATCCACCTGGGTGTTTATCAATAAATCCGCTTAGGTCATAAACGGAGTTATTTATCACAACCCAGCAATCTTCCGGCTTATTGTGCATTAATACTTCTGCTCTGGTCAACTTCACTACGAATAAATTAAAGCGGTCTTTAATGGCGAATATAAATGTGATCCTTACAAATGGGATTGCTTTTTGTTAATCAACTTCCCAAATGGTTTAGAGTAAATTTGATGCAGTCAGTGATTTTATGAAGCCAGAAGAAATAACACATAGCGATTGGTTAAGGTATAACCTTTACTTTTTTTTGGAGCATATTTTGGGATATTCAAAGTTTCAGGAAATTTTAGGGGCAAGCAGACGAAGGTTCTATTTCAAAATCAGAGATCAATTAAAGTCATCACAACGTGGTGGTAGTTGCGAGGTGGAAGATGTTGGTCGGGATTTAACTCCCAAGGGGTTTCTGCAAAAATGTTTTAAACCGGTATTGCCAAAAGTCTTCCGGGGTGCTGCATATAATTGGGATGCAGTAAAAAAATGGGACCTTGATTACTTTAAGGATAAGTACGGAGATAAGGATATCATTATTACAGATAATCAAGGATTAATTGATCCCAGGAATCAGCAGGAGTTTCAATCCATCAAACTAGGGCAATATATTGATGCGCTTAAAAAAGGATCTTTAACCTATCTGAAATTTTCACGGTTAATTGATGAAAACGAAGAGCTAAAGCAGGAACTTGATTTGTTTTGGCTTAGAAAGTTTAAACTTCCCTTGTCATTCAGGGAGGAAACTTATCTTTTTATAGGAGCTAAAGGGACCATAACTCCAATCCATTGCGGATTTACTCCAAACCTCTTCATTCAAATATCCGGTCAAAAGAAATGGGTTCTTTATGAAGTAGGTGACAGAATTTTTTTAGACCCCAGGACCGAACGGACATTTTACTATTACAGTAATGCTGATCCCTACAATCTGGACGATGAAAGGTTTCCGTTGTTGAAATATGCGAAAAGATATGAGGTTACCTTAAATCCTGGAGATGTTCTATGGGTACCACCGTTTGTATGGCACCAGGTAGAGAATCCAACGGATTCAATAGGACTAGCATACAGATTTAACAGTGTTCCGACTACAATGCGATCTTCTAAATTGCTCACTCTGTTGTTTTTTTTAGCTACAAAACCAAGTCTATTAGAGCATTTCCTGGTTACAAGTTTTACCAAGCAAGCCTATATTTTCATAAAGCGTCAGGCGGATATAGGAAGGTTTCAAGGCCATAAAAATCAAGTCCCGGTTTAGATGAGGCCTGATTCGCTAGCCTACAGGCTAATACAATATCCAGGGATTGGAGCATTAAGATTTTTTGATTTTCTCACCTCGGCTGTTACCAACGATAACCCTATACGCGATACAAATTCCATTGAGTTTTGTAGTGCGCTAGAGGCCAATTGGAAAATATTTAGACAAGAGTACGACATGTTGCTTTCGGTGAAGGAACTGAAAAATGTCAGGGATTTTTACAAGGTGCAAACGGATTTAAAACAGGATGATAATTGGAAAGCTTTTCCTTTGGTTCTATTTAATTATCGTTTCAAAGAAAACTCGCAGCTATGTCTTAATACTTATGAATTTATTTCAGGTATTCCGGGATGTACCAGTGCAATGTTTTCGACTTTAGGGCCTTGGAAACATGTTCCTGCGCACAGAGGCATTTATAAAGGGTTGTTGCGATGCCTTTTGGGTTTATCGGTTCCGGTGGGCGATGAATGCTGGATAAAAATTAACGGAAAAAAAATTCCTTTCGAGGAAGGAAAGTGCATTGTGTTTGATGAAACCGCGGAGCATGAAGTATTCAACGGAAATAATCGGCCTCGCGTAGTGCTTTATCTGGATATTTATCGCAGGTTACCATTTCCCGTTAACAAGTTGAATGACCTGATATTTCATGCTTTACGAAGATCACCATTTGTAACTAACATCTTAAGTGAGTATTGTAAATTTGACCCAATGACTTTTGAAGAGTCAACACCAAAGGTTCCGGTAGTTCGATAAATCAGACATTGTGTGTGCGATTGAAAGCAGAAGCGATATTATTGCTGGCAAGGCCTGGGATAGAAAAACGGATAGATAGAAATAAAATTAAAGGTGCAAAATCTTTCCCGGTATCTTCCTGGTCTTGTTGTGATGACCCTTTGTGTTGCTGCTGTTTACCTGCAATCTCTTTATCATCCTTTCGTAAATATTGATGATGATTATTTTATACTTGGCAATACAGTGGTCCATCAATTTGATTGGAATCGTGTATGGGAGATCTTTACCAGCTTTGGCCGGGACTATCATTACGTTCCAATTTTTTATTTGTATTTCTCTGTTGTATATGGAACGTTTGGCCCGGATCCCTTCTATTTTCACCTGTTTTCGCTGATATTTCATATTGCAAATTCATGTTTGATCTTTTATCTGCTGGATAAGCTTACCGGAAAAAGAAATGTTTCTTTTTTTACAGCAATATGCTTTGCTCTCCATCCCTTGCAGGTTGAGGCAGTCTGTTGGGCCACAGCAGTTAAAACTCCTCTGTTTTCATTATTCTATATTTTAAGTCTGATAACATATCGTTCTTATAGAATGCAGGTTGCTGGCGATAAAGTAAATGCATCCCACTTTTTTTTAATTACGACCTATTTACTCTTTGTCTTTTCGATGTTAACCAAGACAACTGCAGTTACCTTGCCGGTTATGTATTTGGTGTTGGATTACTTTATAGTTGGTTATCGGGAGGAAAAACTTTTTCATTTTCTAAAGAGGTTCTTGCCAGGGAAACTCATATATCTGCCGGTAATTCTGGTTCTATTCTTTGTCAATTCGAATGCTGCGCTAAAGGCTCCTTTCCAGTTGAATATACCTTACGGGTTGTTAGACCATTTTATTATTATCGGTCACAACATTTGGTTTTATATTCAGAAAAGTATCATCCCATTAAATCTGAGTTTGTATTACAATCCACCGGGAAAAATTGGAGGATTACTGTCTTCTTATTATTATCTGTCTGCGGTTTTGGGATATTTATTTGCAGCTTTTTCAATTTGGCTTTCAGTTAAAAGCAGGAATGCTCTATTAGGGGTAGCGTTCTTTTTTGTTCCGATTTCAATGATGCTGGACACAAGTTTCTATATCAAGGATATTCTTCTTCTTTCAGCTGATCGGTATTACTATCTGTCGGGCGTAGGAATGTTTTGGCTTTTGGCACTGGGTATTGAATACGCAGCATCCTCTTTTGTAGTTATGAAGAAAGGGATTGTTGGAATTGCGGTGGTTATTGTAATGGTTACATTCGGATATTTATCCTTTAAACAAACGCGCGTGTGGGTAAGCTCAATTGCACTTTTCGAGAATACAGTTTCAAATCAGCCAAGCTCGGAATTTTTTTTACGGCTTGGATGGGAGTATTACGAAATTGGTGACCATCAGAAGGCTTATGAAAACTTCAGGAGTGGATTTAAACTAATGGATAAAAATATGGAGCTACGGGTGAAATATACCATGATGAATACCAGTCCCGGAGAGATCGGAATTGTTTACGGTGAGAAAGGTAGGCACGACTGGGCAAAAAAATACTTTGAGCTGGCGGTTGAAAGAGAACCTGATAATGGAATTTGGTGGGCAAATCTTGGCCACTCGCATAAGGCGTTGGGTGATACAACAGTGGCAGATTCATATTTCAGGAAAGCCTGGGAGCTTGGATTTGTTCCTGAAAAGCCTATGAATTAGTATGTCGTTCACCATTAAAATATAATCAAGGTGTTCCTTCAATAGGAGAGATGAGTAATCGAAAATTTATTATTGCATGCATCTCCGTTCCGGCATTTCTTTTCCTGTTCAAGATCGTAGCTCTAATATGGTCGCTCGACAAGGGCTTTGACTTAACCGATGAAGGAACTTATCTGCTTTGGTCAAAGTACTCTGACAAGTATCATTACGCCTTTCATTATTATGCGATAATTCTGAGAAGTTTACTTTTTTTTATAAATCCTGATATAGTCAATTATAGAGTTTTAAGAATATTTGTTGAGCTGCTTTCGTTCGTCATCCTTTCATTTGGTTTTTTCAGATGGGTTAATTCTAAAGAAAGTTTGTTATCTGAGGCAAGAATATCATTCAGTTTTTTGTTTTTTTTTGGTGCTCTTGGGACTTTCTTAAGCTTATATTCGAGAGCTTTCTCTTACAATGACTTTACCAATTTCAATGTACTGACAGTCCAAGGCTTGTCATTGTATTTATTCAGTATTGTTCATACTAGTATTCATCTGCTCTCTTGGC
>CAZRNW010000087.1:0-2128 GCA_964601535.1 uncultured Flavobacteriaceae bacterium | reverse complement strand
TTTCATAGGCGCTCAGTTCTTTGTTAAATTTTCAGCAAGCGTCCTTCAGGGTTGTCTTTTATTAAGCCTGTTTTTTTTGTACCATAAAGAGAAATGGATAGAGAAAGTTAAGATGGCATTTATTGTTGCCACAGGAGGTCTTATTTCAATAGTTATATTTTTTGCAATCTATGGCAAGGGATTTTGGACATGGTATGATGATTATTTTAATGGTTTAAAGGCGATTTCCGATTTAGGTTACGGATGGGGTTATTACCTGTGGCTGTATATTAAGGTTGATTTGAAGAATTTTTTGATTTTTTTTGCTCCGCCAGCCTTGGTGTTCTTGTTGCTTCTGATGTTCATCAGAAACCGCCTGCCTTCAGTAAAACAGCGCGTAACGGATGCCAGGACGTTAGTGGCGATTCTTTTGAGCGCTTCGGTTTTTGCCTTTTTACTTTATTTGAGAGACAACATTATTTATGAGGATTTGATTCTTCGTTCATCTCATTTTAGTATTCTCTTTATAGTTTATTTCTATCCTCTAATAATATTTAACTTGTTTCTCCTGGTATTTTTAACTGGTCCGGGAGATGCAGGCAAGATAAACTATTTGAATAATTTTCTAATTTTTGGAAGCCTGCTCGTGTTGCCATATATCATTTTGTTTGGGTCCAATACAACTTTGGTTAAGGGGGTTCACGCACATGTGGCGTCATGGTTTTTGGTGCTAGCCGTGCTGATAAATTTCTTGTTCAAGCGCCTGCAATATAAAATGACATTCTGCTTAGTATTTATGATAGTCGTTTTGGTAAGTCAGTTTCAATTTTTTGATGGTTATATTTTTCGGTCTTATAGAGTTATAAGTGGTTTGGATGAACAGAACTATGGCATATTGGAAAACTCAAACGACAAGATTCAGTTTGATAAAGACACTTACGAGTTTCTGAAAGGAGTTAAAACAACTTTAGATGCTCATGGTTTCAAAAAGGATGATCCCATTATTGCAATTGCCGATATGCCGGGCGTTGTTTATTTCGTTGAAGGATACTCTCCCGGGACACCATGGTATTTTTCTGAAGACCGTTCAGTAGCGTTCAATTGTTTTCACCTGTTAAAAAATCTTGGTGAATTGAGCAGACCTCCTTTCCTGCTACTGAATCAGCAGGCAGAAATGGCTAATTTAAAATGTCTGAGCGAGGCAGGCATTGGGTTCCCGGATCACTATGTGCCGATTGGGGAAGTTTGGAATCCAATCTCAAAAGGCAATACTATTATTCTTAATCATGATACTAAGAATAGATGAATACTAGGAGGTGGCTGGTTGCGCGTAAAAAGAATAGGTATGTGGCTTAGCCTTAGAAAAGTAAAAGTGTTGCTGATAGTGATAGGTTTGATAACCTATGGCAACACCTTGTTCAACGAATACTCCCTTGATGACAATTTTGCGGTTACTGAGAATTCTTACGTTCTAAAGGGAATTCAGGGGATTCCCGAAATTCTTACTCATCATTACTATGAGCTTGGAGATAAAAAAGCTGCATATACTCCGATTCCAGGAATTCTCTCCGCCATCGAGTACCAGTTTTTTGGTTTGAATCCCCATGTGAGCCATTTACTCAACATAATCTTTTTCGTACTCCTGCTGCTGTTGATCTTAAGAGTATTGAAGGAAGTTTTTGGCCTGAATGAAATTCATCCCTGGCTTCCCTTGGTTATAACAATTTTCTATGCTGTTCATCCGGCATTTACCGAAGTGGTAGCTTCTATCAAGAATCGAAGCGAAATCTTGAGTTTAATTTTTGCGTTGCTGGCATTACTTTATGCTCATAAATTCTTTGTATCCGAACAAGGAAAGTGGATTTTGGGCATATGGGTAATACTGTTGTTAGCGCTGTCTTACCTGGCAAAAATGGTTACAACACCCATGGCGGGGATAATCGTTTTGACGGGGATATTTTACGGAGCATATCGCAATAGGTCATTTTACATCCTTAGTGCCGGTGTGTTGTTGTTTACAATAATATTTATGGTTCTGGTGATGGCTAACCTTAATATTCAATTTTATCCGTTTGAATGACCATTGTTATTAACGAATGATCTTTACCTGAAAGCCTGTCTTATTTCGGAGACTTTGCTTTTCTATTTC
>CAZRNW010000086.1:6065-9854 GCA_964601535.1 uncultured Flavobacteriaceae bacterium | reverse complement strand
ATGATGACTACAAAGGTTTAAAACGTAAAGTAGGAAGTTTAAAACCTATCGATTCAGGTGCTGAAGATGATGGTTTAAAAATGACTTGGGAAGTGGAGAACTTCTATCACTTACCAATGGCAGCTGTGGTTTGTAACTTAAATAAAATGCAGGCCGATTTAAAGAACGTTGAAGCTGAAATTTTACAGGTTCTTGCAGGTGCTTCAGGTAAGTTAGCAATCAAATTCGACAGATTAGCTGCTAAAGTTATCGCACCATCTTCTTACATCCAATCTGGGCAGCCTTATATTGCTGATGTATTCTTAGCTGCGTCTTCTTCTCAATTACGTAAAGAAGATATGGAAGTATTATTGGGTTCTGACTCTCTTTCTAAAGGAGCAGGCGGAACTCCGGTTCCTATTGAAGCAGGTATGGGTAAGGTAAATATTCCAACAGGCGGTCAAGGTGATCAGGAATTAAAAGGAGTAATTAAATTCAAAAAACCTGATGGTACTTTTGACTTCTTTAACTTTAGCGCGCCTTATACTGTTGCTGCTCCTGCGGTAGCGGTAGCTGCAGAAAAAATGAACGTAATTTATATCGGTGTTGATAATCCTGTTTCAGTTTCTGCTGCAGGTGTTGCCCCTGGTAACTTATTAGTGAATTTAAGCGGTTGTGGTGCTACAAAAACCGGTGGTGCAGGTGGTAAGTTTATCGTAAGAGCAACTTCTCCCGGTACGATGCAGGTAAGCGTTTCGGCTAAAACTAAAGACGGAACAAAACCTCAAGGTAAACCAACACCATTCCGTGTTAAGAAAATTCCAGATCCAACTCCAAAATTAGGTGGTAACTTAATTCAGGGTATTGCTGATATCAAAAAATTAAACTTAGCCTCTATTGCGGGTGTAGGTGCTGAGGTGCCGGGTTTCGACTTCGACGTGAAGTTCCCTGTAATCAGTTTCATTTTCTCGGCTAACGTAAAAGGAAATTTAAAAGAGTTTACTTGTAATGGTCCGAACTTATCTCCGGAAGCAAAACAGGTATTACAGTCTTTAGGAATTGGTGGTAAAGCTTATTTTGAAGATATCAAGGTTAAAGCACCTGATGGAAGTATCAGGAAAATTGCCACAGCTTCATTAAAAGTAAAATAAAAAACATATGAACAGAGCTATTCAAATATTTATTGTTTTCTGCTTTGTAGCAGCATTTAATATGCATGCACAACCCGGTGTTTTTCAACCCGGCGATTACAAAGACGGCATCTACGATAAAGAAAACACCATTAGCAGACGTTATATTCCGTATACCCACCTTCGTGAAGGTGATGTAGCCTGGGAAAAACGCGTTTGGCGTGATTTGGATATGCGCGAAAAAATTAATCAGCAGCTTTATTATCCAACCGATCTTTTGGTAAGCCGGATTTCTTTCTTCCAATTACTTTCTAAGTATATTCTGAATGGTCAGATAATCGCTTTCGCAGAAGAAGAATTTTTGATTCCAATGGAAGGTTCGGTTATTAAAGATAAATTAAAGAAATGTGACTCTATTAAAGAATCAAGTTTTGACGCTGAAGGTAATGAGATCATTACTTCACGCTGGAATTGCGACTCTACTTCAATTTTCCGTGAGGTTATTAAATACCGCTTAAAAGAAGATTGGTTCTTCGATAAACAAAAATCAGTATTGGAAGTACGTATTTTAGGAGTAGGTGCTTACCAGTATGTGGAAGAAAAAGAAGCGTACAAAGAATTGTTCTGGGTGTATTTCCCTGCTTGCCGTCCTTTCTTAGCAAAGCACGAAGTATTTAACCCTAAAAACGACTCTGAGCGCCGTTCGTTCGAAGACATTTTCTGGAAAAGACAGTTCTCAAGTAAAGTACATAAAGAAACTAACGTGTGGGACAGGCAAATCGACCAGTACGCACGTGGTATCGATGCCCTTTTAGAATCTGACCGTGTAAAAAACGACATTTTCAAATGGGAACACGATTTATGGCACTTTTAAATTGTTGTTAGTGTAAGTTTGAACCCTGAAGTCTAATCGCTTCAGGGTTTTTTATTTTGAAAGGAATCTAAACTTCATTCGTCTGTTTAGATAAATCAATAAGATGAAAAGAATTTACGCCGCCATATTATTTTTCTCCATTTTAAATGGATTCTTTGCACAAAAGATAAACTGGCAGGCCTGGGGAGAAACCGCCTTTAAAACGGCTAAAAATCAGCATAAGCCTGTTTTCCTGGATGTGGGTACTGAATGGTGTACGGCTTGTAATTTAATGGAAGAAAACACCTACACCGATACAACAGTTATAGGAATAATTAACCGGAATTTTGTTGCTATAAAAGCAGATGCAGAAGCGCAACCGGATGTTGGTGCACGTTTTTTACAATGGGGATGGCCGGCTTTAATTTTTCTGGATTCAGACGGAAATCAATTAATGGCTTTACAAGGTAACCGCCGCGCAATAATTTTTAAAGAAATATTAAATGATTTTTTAGTTCGTTTTCGTGAAGGAAAAATAAGTATTCAGGATAATAATTTTTTCTCGCCTGAACCGCCGGATAATTCTGATCTCACCAAAATATTTAACCGTGCCAATAATCAATTGCATTATTATTACGATTCCATATATGCTGGCTGGGGTTATCAATTAAAAATTCCTTTATACCAACCCGTAGAGTATAGTTTCTGGGCTGCAAAAACGCAAAAGAAACCTTATGAAAAACAAAAAGCATTAAAATCATTAACCAAATATGCCCAAGTGAGCGACCGTGTTTGCGGTGGTGTTTATTTTGGTTGTTCATCCGGCAGAAGCTGGAAAGGTGCAGCGCCTGAAAAGCGCAGTGAATATCAAGGCGGTGTTTTGCATAATTATGCGGAAGCGTATTTGGCCACCGGAAATATGAAGTGGCTGAATGAAGCTAAGCTCCTGAAAAAATATTTATTGGAAAGTATGCTTTCGAAGGATGATAGTTTGTTTTATAACAGTCAGGAAGAGTATTTAAACATCAATGGAAATCCGCCGGGAATGCCGCCTGAAAAATATTTTACATTAACAGCGGAACAGCGTGCTAAATATGGATTCCCTCCAATTGATAAAACCATTTACACCGATATTAATTTCAGAATCGTAAAAGGATTCATAAAATTATATGAAGCAACACAAGATCCGCAAGATTTAAATATTGCAGTTTCTATTGGTAAAAAAATTATTTCGAAAGCACAAATACCCGATGGCTGGTTCAAGTCGGTTATCGAAAATAAAAATACCGTTACCAGGATGCGCGAATTACCCAATGATTCTGCACAAAAAACTGTTCTGTATTTGAAACCGCAAGGACATTCAGGTATAGCCATGCTAGCTTTGTATCAATATACAAACGACAGCACCTGGTTAAGGCATTGCAGAAAATTAAATGCCGCAGTGAATAAAGAATTGTTTGATAAAGAAAATGGTGGTTATTATTCGACAAATTATGCACCCATGGCTTTGGGCGGAAAGAAAACTTTTTCCAAAGTTTTGGTTGAAAATGCATTATTCGCCCGTTTTTTAATTGAGCTTAGTGATTTAACAGGGGAAGAAAGTTATCTGAAATTGGCGGAAGGCGCCATCCGTTCAGTAAGTGCTGATAAAATGGTGGAGAACGAAGAACGCTTAATTGCCGATTATGTTTTAGCAATTGACAAACTAAGAAAACAACATTTAGTTTTTACTGTTGTAAGCTCCGACCCAAAATCAGAGGAAACAAAAAAACTGTTGAAACAAATTCAAATGTACTATCATCCGGCGAAATTAATTAAAGTAGAAAT
>CAZRNW010000086.1:0-6055 GCA_964601535.1 uncultured Flavobacteriaceae bacterium | reverse complement strand
TGCCGGGACATTATCCGGATTTAGGAAAGCCAAGCTTGTTCGTTTGCAGTAAAGCAGTATGCTCACAGCCAATTTCTTATTCGGAAAACACGAAAAAGGAAATTGACGGATTTATTAGCCGGCTTAAGAATTAAGCCACGAATGACACGAATGAACACAAATATTCGGGCTAATCAGTTCTATTAGTGGCTTGGTTTGATAAAGTCTAAATTTCTTTTAAGCCCTTTAAATTTTGTCCTTTTCACAGCTGAGTTTTTGAAAACGGAATTAAAAATCTCTTCGGTCATTTCGTACCATTCATCAGTTGAATAATCGAGTAAACCATTTTTATTCTTAAATAAAGGCTCAGAATGCGGTTTGCTGAATCGGTTCCAGGGACAAACATCCTGGCAAACATCGCAGCCGAAAGCCCAGTTGTCCATTTTGTTTTTAAATTCTGTTGGAATATTTTCTTTTAGTTCGATAGTTAAATATGAAATGCATTTACTTCCATCCACAATATAAGGCGCAACTATCGCATCAGTAGGGCAGGCATCAATACATTTGGTGCAGGTACCACAATAATCGTCAATAGGTCCATCGTACTCCAATTCTAAATCAACAATTAATTCGGCAATGAAAAAAAACGAGCCTTGATCTTTATTAATCAGATTACTGTTTTTTCCAATCCATCCCAATCCGCTTTTCTTAGCCCAGGCTTTATCTAAAACAGGAGCGGAGTCTGTAAAAACCCGTCCGTTTATTTTTCCTATTTTCTCCTCCAGCGTATTTAAAAATTCTTTGAGTTTGATTTTTATTACCGTGTGATAATCATCGCCATAAGCGTATTTCGAAATTTTTGGTGCGTCGGTTCTCTGTTTCTGCTCAGGATAATAATTAAACAGCAATGAAATAACCGATTTCGCCCCATCCACCAACAAACGCGGATCTAAGCGTTTATCAAAATGATTAGCCATGTAATCCATTTGGCCATGCCTTTTTTGTTTTAGCCAATTCTCTAAGCGGGGCGCTTCCTCCTCTAAAAATTCTGCCTTGCTGATGCCGCAAAAATCGAAACCCAAACGCTTTGCTTCCTGTTTTACAACTTGTGTATTTTTAACCTTATTCAATAATGTAAAGATAAGGATTTCAGAATAAGGTTTAATTCTGTTTTTTCCTGCGGAGTGCTTTCCTTATAGTGAGATAATCGATATAATAAAGCACTTTAATTGTAATCGAATTATTTTGCGGAGAATCTAATGAACCTCTGAAATTGTAATAGTAATCGTAATTTATTACAGCCTCCCTTTTCAGCACAGCATTTTTATAAGTAATGTTCAATTCGCTTCCCGGGGCAAATTGCCAAAAGAAAACCATATCGATATTAAAAGCGTTAAAGTTTACATCATGCGAATTGGTATAATTGTTTTGTAAGGTTAAACTACCATCCTTATCCAGGCTATAATAGCCATAGTAAGTGGCCCTCGACCAATAGTGCCTTCCTCTTAATGAAAGAGACATTTTATTAGTGAATTTGTAAACGCCCGATAAAGTATTACTGATGGTTTGTAAATTTCTTCTGCCAAATGTTATTGTATCGGTATAGTAATCGTAGTGCACAAAGCCAATATCATCCACCCTGTCTTCATAAAAAGTTTCGTAAATAAAAGACAGCTTATTATTTACGCGCAGCCTCGGAGAAACCCAAATATTTATTGTAGATCTGTTGTTCTCATTGAAGGCTCTGTAATTTGACCTTATGTCTAATGCAAATTTTTTCCTGTAATCGCTCGAAATAAAACCGCCAAAACGGTAATTGGTTGGGAAAGTGTAATATCTTCCGAAAATGCGCGGCTCATAATAATCGTATGTAATAATGGGTTCAAAACCATAATTCAGTCCGCAAGTGAAAAATTTCTTCTTCCATGTTGTAACGTGGTTACCTGAAAAGCCAAGATTTGCAAATGCGTCAGGAATATACATGCGCTGATATAAAATATTAAAACTATTAAAAATATTATTGAGTTTCCAGAATGGTTTATATTGGTTGTATTCTATTCCAAATTCAGTATCGATATTATTATTTAAAAACTGAATACCCATATCGTTTGGATTATAGGTATTGGTATTCATGTTTCCTGCTAAATACCATTTAAAATTTCCACCGTTTTTTCCTAAACTGAATCGTCCGCTGTAGCCCGTGTAAGGCTTGGTGCTGTCAGGAAAAAAACGCTGACTAACTGCACCGCCGCCATCGAAACCATAAATATTATTTTTTTCGTAAAATTGAAAATTAAGTCCCGTTACATTTGCATCATACCAATGCCCGTCGCGGGTAACATTTGTATTAATCAGCGACACAAACGAATTATTTTTCAAAGCCTGGTCTAAAACAATAATATTGTAATTGGTAAGTGGAGAAGTTAAGATTTTACGGGTAACATCATCCGAATCTTTGGCGGTTGCAAATGTTTCCGCTGATAAGGCATTAAAAACGCCAATTCCCAAATTACTTTGTGTGCGGCCGGATAATTTAGTGGCATTATATAACTGAGTCTGACTTGGATTTTTAATTAAGGTTTCTCCCGGTTTTAATTGATTGTAGGCATCATAATAACCAAGGGGTTGTCCGCCCACACGGCGCGAATAGAATAAACCGCCTTTATTAAAAAGTTCGGTTCCCTCTGTAAAAAACGGACGGCGTTCCTGAAACTGAACTTCGAAGGGAGACAAATTTAAAACCTGATTATCGGATTGTACTTGCGAAAAATCAGGAACCAAAGTCATGTCTAAAGTAAAGGCGTCAGACAAACCGTATTTCAAATCCATTCCGCCGCTAATATCAAAAGTTTCATTTTTTATTCCGGGTTGATTGTAGGGATAATGATTAAATAAACCGGCCAGATAAGGTGTGAAAGATAAACGTGGAGGTGGTTTAATATTTTTTAAATTACTTAAGTCACCGAACTGTCTTACAAATGCATCAATTTTCGGGTCAACAAAATTCCAGAACGACATTTCCCTTGTTCGTCTTATTTTCCGGATGATATTAAAGCCCCAGGTTTGTTCATCTTTAGCGGAAAAACGTAATGCAGAGTAGGGAATTTTCATTTCGCATACCCATCCGTCTTTTCCAATTTTAACCGAGCTTTGCCAAACCGCATTCCAGTTAAAATCTTGTCCCTGGCTGCTGTAGCGGGCATCTATTTGTGTTCCTGCAGCGGTTAGAAAAAAACCAAAAGCATTTATGTCGTCATTATAAGTGTCAAACAAAACTCCGAACAAATCGGCGTTTGCTTCATTGTCGCGGGTACTTAACTCCCACAGAACACTGTCTGACGCCACATCGTATAACATAGCACCAATGTAAATGGCATCATCATCATAAATCACTTTTACCTCTGTTTTTTGATAGGATGGCGCCCCCGGATCCAACATGTTTTGAATTAAATCTCCGGCAACTTCTGCATTAGTCCAGCAGGTATCACTTAAGTCACCGTCGATTTTCGGAGCTTTTTCAATTCTTAAAGCATTGATTTTTTTATTGGGCGTTTGTGAAAATAAAGCATTAATGCCTAAAAAAACAAGGAGTATTAAAGTCGTTTTTTTCATTTATTTCCTAGTGCAAATTAGTACCATTTGCGCGGGTATTTATCCCCCATTTTGGTGGAAGTACGCGGGTTTCGATTAATAGTTGCTTTCGTCCGACAAAAACTTTGCTTTTCTTTCATTTGTATATAAAATTTAGTACATTAGTATCAATGCTAAAAAGGGCCAAACAATACATTTTTCTTTTCCTTTTAGGAGCTGGATTTTTAAATGCCCAGGACATTCACTTTTCACAATATTATTTTTCGCCGCTCAGTTTAAACCCAGCCAATACCGGAAATTTTTTGGGTGATTACCGCGTAGCTATGAATTACCGGAGTCAGTGGCGTGAAATTCAAAAAGCTTATAAAACAGTTTCGCTTGGCGGAGAAGCTAATTTATACCCGATGAATCAGCAGACTTCTGTAGGGCTGTATTTTTTAAATGATAAATCAGGCGGAAACCTGATTGTAAATAAAATTTATTTATCTGGGGCCCTACACCGTAAAATTGCCGGCATTAATTTGCATGCAGGAGTTCAGCCCGGATTTGTTTTAAAGAGTATTGATTTTAATGCGCATACTTTTCCTAATCAGTTAAACTGGGATAAAGGACAATTTGATAACAGCTTGAATAATTACGAAGCGAACGTTAATCAGAAAACACAATATTTTGATTTGAATGCGGGGGCAGGAGCATCTGTGCGTATAAATAAATTTGAAGCCGGACTTTATTTCGCCATGTTTCATATAACGAAGCCGCGTGAAACATTTATCAAGAATGATAACCGTTTAACTGTGCGAAAACTTTTTAATCTGGATGCTAAATATTACCTGAATCAAAAAATCACATTGAATCTTTATTCGATGTTAAATGCCACAACAAAGGCCAGTGATTGGGTTACCGGATTAAATGTAGAATATGCGCTTAATAAAACACCTTTCTTTACCAATGCAGTATTTGTAGGTTTTATGTGGCGTGATGGTTTAAAACGGATTTCGGATGCAGGGATTGTGACAGCGGGTTTAAAATATAAAAATTACACCGCAGGTATAAGTTATGATATTAATATTTCGCAATTGCATACTGCTACTGAATACAGAGGCGCCATTGAATTCGCTTTAATTTATACGTCGAAAAACACCCGTTTGGTTAAAAAACAAATTCCTTGTGACCGCTATTAGAAACATAATTTTTTTAATTCTGCTTTCTTTGTTCGCTCATGCGCAAACAGACAGTTTGTCGATGGTGGGAATGAACGCCAAGGATTTAAAAAAGTTAGGGGTAAGCGCACTTTTGCAGGGAGATCCAAACTCTGCGGTGACATTCTTAGAGAAAAGTTATCAATTAAATAAGACTGATTACGAAGCGCAGGGTCTATTGGCTGAAGCGTACCGTTTAGTACGGAATTACGAAGCTGCCGAAAAAATGTACGCTCAGGTTTATGCCAAAGCAGCTGATAAATATCCTGAAGCATTATTTTATGAAGCTGAAATGCAGAAGTCGAATGGGAATTATGATAAAGCAAAAGAGAGTTACACGAAATTCAAAAAAGAATACAAGGGTGAAGACCGCGAATTAAAAAAGATTGCAGCCCGCGAAATTGATTTTTGTGATTCGGTAAAAAAGATTGCAGCAACCGAAAGAAAAATTATCATTCAGCATTTAGAAGGTGAGATTAATAAAGTAAACGTGGAGGCCAGTCCTTTGAGTTTAGATGAGAATACTTTAATGTATTCATCCTTACGCACAGATAAAAAAGAATTCATTGTTGAAGGCGATACCAATAATGCTATGGTACGTAAAATGTATCTTGCTAAAAAAGTAAATAACGAATGGCAATTCTCGGGCGAAATGGATGGACCTTTTAACGCATCCGGATATAATGTAGGGAATGCAACGATGACACCAGACGGGAAGAAAATGTATTTCACGCGATGTAAACCAAATTGGCAGGGAAAAATGATTTGTGCTATTTACGTTACAGAAAAGGGGAGTGGAGGGGATTGGAGCGAACCTGTGAAACTCGATAAAAAAATAAATAATCCAAAATACACAAATACACAACCTGCTGTTTCAATTGATCCTGTTAAAGGAAATGAAATTGTTTATTTTATTTCAGATAATAAAGAGGGTAAAGGCGGTTTGGATATCTGGTATTTTACTTATGATGTAAAAAAGAAAGAATATAAAACTCCTAAAAACGCAGGACCGAAAATTAATACGAAACGAGACGAGATGTCGCCCTTCTTTGACGCTGAGACCCGGAATTTGTATTTCTCTTCACAAGGTCATACAGGTTTAGGCGGTTTTGATGTTTATAAAGCAACCGGAGATGGTAAGAAATTTTTAAGTGCCGAAAATATTGGAGCGCCGATTAATTCGGGAGCAGATGATATTTTTTATACCATTTCGAAGAACAGGGAAGAGGGATTTATTGTATCAAACAGAAAAGGTTCAGTGGCGTTAAAGAATGCAACCTGTTGTG
>CAZRNW010000085.1:0-9938 GCA_964601535.1 uncultured Flavobacteriaceae bacterium | reverse complement strand
AAATTATTGACTTCGGTCATTTCCTTATTGATGGAGGCACTTTTAACTTTAGCCCAATTGTAAGGATTAATAATATCGATTTGAGGATTGAAATTGAAGTTACTCACGTATTCTTGTCCGAGTGTAACTTGTCTGAATGTTCCGGCAGGACCTCCAAAAGCTTCGGCAGGAAGAAAATTTACAGGTAACTTTAAGTTATCGGTAGCAGAAAAAGAAACAGGACTTCTGAAATTAACCGTATTGGCAAGTGCTGCCACTTTGGTCCATTTAGCTAACAAACTTTGCTGTTCGCAGGTTTTAATGGCTGTGCTGTTGTGTTGGGCGTATTGTAATAAGCTGTCTAAGCTGTTAAAAGCTAACTGACTTTTAATCCCGGAGGAAAGAAGTCCGCTAAGCGCAATTGTAAAGAAGATTTTATATTTCATTTTAATCACTGAACAAAATTGCGGTATTCTGTTAAGGTGATAAAATTTAGTAGGAGAATGCTTAAAATGTGTCGGCGGATTATTTAGAAGTATAGGATTTGAAGAAATCCTCCTCGTATTTAATACCGATAGGAATCTCAATACCCCCAAGTGAAATGGTTTTTCCGCGCACGGATTCAATTCTTGCAACAGGTACGATATAGGAGCGGTGGGGGCGTACAAATTCCAGAGGGTTCAATTTTGACATGATGTTTTTTAAATTCATTTTGGTGAGCAATGGTTTTTTGTCGAGCAAATGAATTTTTAAATAGTCATCCAGCGTTTCAATGTAAAGAATATCGCTGAAAGCGATTTTAACCAGACTGTATTCCGAACGCACATAAAGAAACTGATGGCCTTTATTTTCTGATTGGTGAAGATAATTGTGATAATCGTGACATTTATTAACGGCTTGTAAAAAACGGTTAAGTTCAATGGGTTTTAAAAGGTAATCAACCGCATTTAAATCAAAACCTTCAACTGCATATTGAGAGTAAGCTGTCGTGAAAATCACCATTTTATCAGACGCATATGTTCTGTAAAATTCAGTGCCAAGCATATCGGGCATTTGTATGTCGAGGAATAAAAGATCAACCGGAAATTTTCTGAGGTATTTGGCTGCTTCTGAAGTATCGGTAAATGTTTTTTGTAATTGAAGAAACGGAATTTTTGAGCAAAACTCTTCCAGAATGGTAAGCGCCAGCGGTTCGTCGTCTATTGCAATGCAATTAATCATTTAATTGAATGGAGAGGGAAACAACAAAATTATCTTTATTATTTTCTAATTGCAAACTGTGCTTACCCGGGTATATGAGCTGAAGTCTTTTTTTAGTGTTTTCAATGCCTAATCCTGTATGACTGGTTGCTTCTTTCACTTTTGTATTCTGCACTTTCAGTTTCAGTTCGTTTTTTTGTATGCCTATACTTATATTAATTTCAGAAACGTTTTGTGTACTCACGCCGTATTTAAAAGCATTTTCAATAAAGGGAATAAAAATGAGCGGAGCAATTTGTTTTCCTTTTGTTTCTCCTGATACAGTATAATAAAGTTTTACTTTATCGGTAATTCTTAATTTTTCCAGCTCTATATACGAACTTATGTAATTCAATTCTTTTTCGAGCGATACAAAATCATTCGCGGCTTCAGTGATGGCATAACGCATGATGGATGAAAGTTTGGTAACCGATTCAGGAGCTGCCTCCGATTTTTTTACGGTTAATGCATAAATACTATTTAGCGTATTGAATAAAAAATGCGGATTCACCTGTGCTTTTAAATAAGATAATTCTGTTTTTAATTGTTCCTCTTCTTTCCGTTTTAGACGGTTGTAACTGGCTATGCCTAGCGATAATAACAGTATCATAATATACCGGATAACAATACTGAACCCAAACAAAAACACATCATGCGGAATGTTAGAACCATAAAACGGACTGAACTCAGGAACCATCAACATAATAAACAGCAAAAACAACATGCCGATCGCCATTAAAATAAAATAGCTGCCGTTTTTTTTGGTGAAATAAAATTTAGGAATAAAATAAAAGTAGTTAGCGTAATAAAAAGCGATAAGCAGACTGTGAAGAATTACAATGCCTGCAAGTGCCATATCCAGTTTTCCAATGGCAATTTCAGGCTGAATGGTGGAGTAAACAGAAGCAGGAAAAATAATAAAAACCAGCCAGGCGATTATTTGGATGATAAGAAATATTTTCTTGCTTTTCATACGGCTAATTTAGATGAAGATAATCATTTCAAATAAAATTGTCGGAGAAAGCAGAAATTGAGGCGGTAAATGAGCGCTTAACATTTTTCAATTACGGCAGCATAACCCTGACCAACCCCAATACACATGGTTACCAAAGCGTATTTTTTGTTTTGGAGATTTAATTCAATGGCGGCAGAATTTAAAATGCGTGCACCGCTCATGCCTAAGGGATGTCCTAATGCAATGGCGCCCCCATTTGGATTAATGCGTGCATCGTTATCATCCAGTTTCCATTCGCGGGTACAGCCTAAACTTTGTGCAGCGAAGGCTTCGTTTAATTCGATGATATCAATATCTTTCCAGCTAAGGCCGGCAATTTTTAGAGCTTTGTTACTCGCTTCAACCGGACCTAATCCCATCACGCGCGGTTCAACACCAACAACTGCACTCGATACAATTCTTGCCAATGGTTTTAAATTAAATTGTTTGATGGCCTTTTCTCCTGCTAATAACAAAGCAGCTGCACCATCATTTAATCCGGAGGCATTTCCTGCTGTTACTGTTCCGTCTTTTTTAAATGCAGGTTTTAATTTTTGTAAACTTTCAAGATTAGTATTTGGTTTAGCGAACTCATCTTTATTAAAAACGATGGCGTCACCTTTTTTCTGCGGAATTTCTACACCAACAATTTCTTTTTCAAATCTTCCGGCAGCCATTGCCTTTGCTGCCTTTTGCTGACTCCATAATGCAAACTTATCCTGATCATCACGGCTGATTTTTAAACGCTCCGCAACATTCTCTGCCGTTTCTCCCATCGCATCAACACCAAACATCTCTTTCATTTTCGGATTAATGAAACGCCAGCCGAAACTTGAATCGAACATTTGCGCATCTCTTCCGAAAGCAGAAGAAGTTTTTGAAATCACCCACGGGCCGCGTGTCATGTTTTCGACGCCGCCGCTAATCATTAATTCCGCTTCACCTAATTGAATATATCTTGCCGCATCAATACTTGCACTTAAACCTGATGCACATAAACGGTTAACTGTTTGTCCCGGAACTGTAATTGGTAAGCCCGCCATTAATCCGGCCATACGTGCAACGTTGCGGTTATCTTCACCTGCCTGATTAGCACAACCTAAAATTACATCACCAACTTGTTTCCAGTCAACCGACGGATTTTTTTTGATGAGTTCCTTTAAAACAAGAGTTGCTAAATCGTCGGGGCGGACTACTGAAAGTGTTCCGCCAAAATTTCCGATGGCTGTACGGACACCGTTGATTATATAAGCTTGGTTCATAAACTTAAATTTAGAACCACTAAAGTAAATAAAAAACCCCGATAATTTTCGGGGCTTTTAGCTTATTCCGGCTTGTATTCCGTTTTGTGAGTATCGTTGCTTTTGTACACATCATCTGTATCGTCGTCATCTTCTTTTAGTTCGTAATGTTTCTCGTTTTCAAGATTTACATTAACAATAACGGGAGGAGGGCTAGGTTGTGAAAACCAAACAGTGCCGTTCCAGAAAACATAATGACTTCTCCAACAATCCCAATACATATTATATTTCGGGAAATAAACCCAGCGGCGGTGAATGTAATGTTTTGGTCCCCAAAGCGGACGGTAGACAATAACTTTGGCAGGTCTGAAAACACTTCTTTTTATTACCCTTTTGGCATGCGGATGATGTCCTTTATGCGGGTGATGGTGATGTCCGCCTTTTTTCTGTGAGAATAAATCATTGTTTCCCAGTAAAAATATTGCAATTACTAATGGAATTATTTTTTTTAAGTGTTTCATAATGGTCTTGTTTTGTTGTTTGACTATAGTAAAGAATAAAGGTTTAATGGTTTTAACAAATTTTTCGCCGCTAATTTCACGAATGTCCACCAATAATTCGTGATAATTAGTGTTATTCGTGGCTACCAATCTTTTGAAGTCCGGTAAACGGTGCCTTTAAATAAAGCTACAACCGCATTATCGGAAGTACGTTTTATTACAATTGAATAGGTGCCTATTTTATTAGAACAGTGTTCTTCTTTTGCTTCAGCCACAATCTCATCGCCTTCGGTAAGTGAAACAAGATGAGAAATGGAAGTTTCAACCGAAACAGCTTTTTTACCATGCGAATTCGAAGAAAAAGCCAATGCACTATCGGCTAAACAATAAGTAATTCCTCCATGCGCAATACCGAAACCGTTCAGCATTTCTTTTCGTACTACCAAGCTTAATTTTGAAATACCAATTCCGGTTTCGAGAACTTTAATACCTAACCACTGACTAAAATAATCTTTAGCCATCATCGTATCAACAACTTCTTTCGGCGATTTCATTTTACATTCTGGGTTTCCAGGGAATTTCGTTGGCTTTAAAATCTTGGGTGAGTTTACGTGATAAAACAAAGAAATAATCAGATAAACGATTAAGGTATTTATATATTATTTGATCTACTTTTTCATTCTCAGCTAATTTCAAAGTTGCTCTTTCAGCACGCCTGCAAACGCAGCGGGCAACATGACAATTAGAAACTGCAATGTGTCCGCCAGGTAAAACAAAACTTTTCATTTCAGGTAGAGTTTCATTCATTTTATCGATTGCTTTTTCCAATAAAGTAATATCGCTTTCATGAAGCTGCGGCAATTGAATTTTATTTTTTTCAGGATCGGCTGCTAGCAAAGAACCAATAGTGAAAAGGCGGTCCTGAATTTCAATTAATAAATCAATTAACTCTTTTTCCGAAACCGAATCACGCACCAAACCAACGAACGAATTTAATTCGTCAACATTCCCGTATGCTTCAATTCGGATGTGATGTTTTGGAAGGCGGGTGCCTCCAATTAAAGAAGTTTCTCCTTTATCACCGGTTTTGGTATAAATTTTCGTTGCCATAGTTAAAGGTAAAAATAAACCTTTTAATTAGCAATGCAATTAAAAATTTAAACTAAGGTTAAGATTTGGCAGAATTGGTAACTGATCGATTCGTGCAAAAGTAAAGCGGTTTACGTAAAAAATATTTTTAAGGTTATAAACATTAGTGGCACCTCCGCTTATTTCCAACTGAACTTTAGGACTTAAATTATAACGGTATTTAAAACCGATATCTAATCTGTGGAAATCAGGTAAACGAACAGAGTTAATCTCGCCCGGCAAATATCCAACCTGTCCGTTAGCGGTTGTATAATTATAATTAATGTTATTATTAAAATTAAGCTGCGGATAATAACCTTGTGTTGGTGTAGCAGGGAAAGGAGAACCGTAATTCCAGCGTACGTTAATTTCCCAGTTACGTTTTTTTCCGAAAGTGTACGAGCCAACTAAATTCACATTATGCCGGCGATCGAAGTTAGGAGGATAATTCATTACAGTTTTATTCTCAACATTTCCGAGCCACCTGTCGTTTTTTGTAAAGGAATATACCGCCCAGAAATAAAAGCGCTTGTATTCGAATTTTAAAACACAATCAAATCCTCAGGCGCGGCCCAGTTGAATTACAAAATCTTTTTTAATCGATTCAGGTTTGCTTGCATTATCCGGTGTGTCGTCAAACAATTTATCACGGTTAACATTAATAACCTGACTAAAATTTTTCTGATAAACTTCAATGTTTAAGTCAATATACTTTAATATATCGAATTCAATACCTGCAACAATGTGTTGTGCTTTTTGTACAGATGAATTAACTGTATGAGATTTTAAATCTTTATCTAAATATTTGGATGGCATCTGGTCGCTTTCAGGAGCATTAATAAACCCGTAGAATAAATTCACAACATCGCGGTCGGAACTTGCACTCATCAGTGTTTGACTATATAAACCTGCAGCACCTTTAAAGCGGATTTTAGGAGTGAAATTTACCTTTAAACTCATACGAGGTTCAGGAGAGAAAACGCCGAGGGTAGCATAATACATTAAGCGGAAACTTGGTTCCAGTACAAAACGTTTTTTGCGGTGAACGATTTTATATTTAACAAAGCCAGATAAATCGGAAGTGGAACGTTCTAATTTCACCTTGGTGAAATAAGGATTTTGCAATTCGTAATTGGTATTTGTGATAATGCCTTCGAAACCAAATTTTAACTCGTTACGGCCGATGAACTTAATAAAATTAAAACCGGCATTAAAGTTACCTACGCTACTTGTTTTTGAATCTGTTTCAACAACAGGATTTTGATATTTGATTATGTAGTTTGAATAAGCAAAAACACCTTCAATTAATAAATTAGAACCATTTGGTACCAAAACAAAATTAGAACCGGCTCCTGATGCATTCCAATTGTAAGTAGCAATAGATGGATAGGCAACCTTGTCTTTAAAATTAAAACCAAATAAACTAATTTTACTACCGTTAGTGCCGTTAATTGAAGCTTTACCGTAGATATCTGTAAAATAAAACGGTAAACCGTCTTTATTCGCGTAAGAGTAAATTGATTTTGATGTTTCGGGAAGGTAAGAATGTTTAGCAGAAAATATAAATGAAGAACTGGCCTTACCATCTTCTTTTAATTTCACGAAAGGGCCTTCCAGCATAATTTTAGCTGCGAAAGTTGAAGCCGCAACTTTTCCGCCCATGCGTTTTTTATTTCCGTCGCGCGTAGTCACATCCATTACTGAAGAAGTTCTTCCGCCATATTCTGCACCAAAACCTGCTGAATAAACATCGGCGTTTTTCATTATGTCGTTATCAAAAACCGAAAATAATCCTATAGAGTGGAAGGGATTAAAAATTACCATCCCATCAAGTAATACTTTATTTTGTACAGGTAAACCACCCCTGATGTAGAGCTGACCGCCCTGGTCACCTGTAAAAACCACCCCGGGTAAAACCTGTAAATACTGTGCCAAATCCGGTTCTCCAATACTTGGTAATTTAGCAATAATGGTTGGGTCAACTTTTTGAACTGAGACCGTTGTATTTTCGATTTTTTCAGTTTGCTGAGCGCTGATTTCTACTTCCTGAAGTTTAATGCCACCTTTGGTACTGAAATATTTTTTGCTGATTAAGTCACCGGCTTTAACCGAAATTTTTTCTGAAATGGTATCAAAATCAAGGTTTGTTATCATTAAAGTGTATTCGCCAGGTGGTATTTTGGTAATAGAGAAAAAACCGTTTAGATCACTATTCGCTCCAATCGTAGTTCCCTTCAAAAAAACATTGCTGAAAAGAACAGGTTCGCCGTTTTCTTTATTATAAATGAAGCCCCTTATTGCGCCGGTAGTTTGTCCCAAAAAGGTAAAGGACATCATCATGAAAATGAAGAAAATGAGGTATTTAACAGGAGGCGGGTACAATTTCATACGGTATAATAACAGGCTGCAAATTTACCATTATTTACTTATTGGGTAGCTTTTTACCTTGATTTTGACCATGTTTTATATATCTGGTAATACTTGTATGTTTTGTGGCTCAAAAGCGCCTATTATTGGCTGAACTAGGGGCTAAAATCTTTAGATTTTGTGTTTTTAAATTCCTTAATAAATTTAATATTGGGTTTAACAAACCTCAAGATTAGTTTCTTCGTATATGTAAGAAATAGGCCAAAATAGTATTTGTACTGTGCCATAAAAATCAATATATTTACAAATAGGAATTGTTAAATTTTTCGACTATGAAACTATATACAAAAAAGCTTTTATTAACGCTTTGTCTTGGCTTCTTCACATTAGGAATTAATGCGCAAAGTGTTTGGACTAATGCAAATTCAAACAACGACTGGCATGATGCTGGTAACTGGCTTCCGAATGGGGTTCCCACATCAGCCGATGACGTTGTTTTTAACGGCGCAGTAACTGATAATTGTACATTAAACGGACAAGGCGACTGTAATAATTTAACCATCATGTCTGGTTATACCGGAATAATTGATGCCAATGCTAACGCAATAATTGTAGCTAACGACTTTTCTCAAGCAGACGGAACATTAGACATTAATTTCGGTTCTTTTTCGACCGTTGGAAATGCGACATTTTCCGGTGGAGTTTTTGACAGTAATAACGCCTCAAATGTTGATGTTAGCGGAAATTTCACTATGTCAGGCGGTACTTTCCATTCTTCCTCAGCAGTACTGACTTTCGCAGGAACATTTGGTCAATCTGCCGGAACATTTAATGGTAATACATCAAATATAAATATTACCGGAGCCATGACTATTTCCGGTACATCTGTATTTAACGGAAATACGGGTGATATCTTAATTGGTAGTAATTTTAATTTAACTGGCGGAACATTTAATTCTACTTCAAGTACTTTTACTACACAAGGCGATGCTTTCTCTACTTCTGGAGGGACATTTAATGCTAACGGAGGTACACTGCTGGTGCAAAGAACTACGACTTTGACTTTTGTAATTTCAGGAGCTTTTACTTTTAATATTCTTACTCTTGGAACTTCCGGACTTTCAAATAATAAAGTGATAGATATGGGAACATTATCTACTGCGGCTACTTTAAATTTAAGCGGGGGCGTCCATCCATTCCGATATCTTGGAAATATTGCTATAACAAGCGCCTTAAATATTAACGGTACTAATGCAGGAAATATTACACCTAATACCGGTATTTTCACTTTCACCGGAGCAGGCCCTTTCACAATAACAGGTGCATCATCAGCAGCAAGAAATAAATTAGGAAATATAACAATGAACAATACAGGAAACGTGACCATGAGCGGCCATATTTCATTAATTGGTTCCTGGAATTCAACGGCCGGAATCGGTTCATTCACAAGTGGATCGTCTACACTTAATTTTTATGGTGCATCAGGAAATATTAATGCCGGAACAACTGCAACCACAAGAGCATACTTAGATAACCTTACAGTTAATACGGGTGCTACACTAAACGTAACAGCCGGTTCATATGTTGATTTAAGTGGAAATTTTACAAAAACAGGTACAGGTGTTTTTACAGGTAATACAAGTTTATTTTTATTCACCGGTGGTAATCCGCATACAATTGGTGGCACAGGTACACTAACAGCATTTAATGCAATTGAGAAGAGTGGTGCAGGCGCCTTAACTATTGGAGCTGCTACTCATATGATAACAATTGCGGATTCATTAAGGATTACCGGAGGAGCAGTTACTGCAACTAATCTCCGTTTAAAATCAACATCTGCTCTAAAAGCACGTATTGCTGAAATTAGCGGTGGCGGTTCTTTAGGCGGAACTATTTCGGTTGAAACATTTATTCCGGGTGGCTTAACTGATTGGGCTATGCTTGGTGCAAGTGGAGTAAGTGGTTTAACTTTTAATAACTGGTACGGTACAATTCCTATGGCAATTGAAGGCTCTACAACCGGCGTAACATCTGCAGGCGGAATGTATTTTGAATCTGTTTGGAGATGGGATGAAAGCGATCTTTTCGGATACGATTCTACAGTTACCGTAACTGATCCGATCAATGTCGGACAAGGTTATTGGTTATTTGTAGGAACCGGATTAACAAGTACCTCTCCTATCACTACAACTGTAAGCGGTACACCTGTTACCGGACCTCAAGCTTTACCAATGACAAATTCTTCCCAGAGTGGTGATAATCTTTTGGCTAACCCTTATGCTTCGCCGATATCGTGGGATAAAATTGAAGCGAATAATGCAGGAGAAACTGATGGGGCCATTTATATTTATAGCGCTGATTTAGGTTTAACTACTTCTTATGTTGGCGGCGTTTCAACACCCGGTGGTGCAGGTAGTGCCACAACAACAATTCCGATGGGACAAGGTTTTTATGTTCGTTCAACCGGAAATACAAATTTGGATATTGATG
>CAZRNW010000084.1:0-9998 GCA_964601535.1 uncultured Flavobacteriaceae bacterium | reverse complement strand
TAACGCTAATAAAAGCAAACAGATTACCCTTGTAAACGATACTTTAAAACTTTCGAATAGCTGGGCTTTGGCAGAAGGTATTGCTTTAGCTAATTATCAATTCCTGCATCACAAACCAAGTGCTAAAAAGAATTTGAATACGCTTGAAACTATTTTGGTTAATGACAGCAGATTAAAAGAAAATGCAATTAAAAATTTAAATACAATTGTAGATGCTACTTGCAAGGCGCGGGATCTTGTTAACGAACCCGTAAATATTTTAAATGCCACAGATCTAGCGAACGCTTTCAAATCAATGGGGAAAAGCGCAGGCTTTAAAGTTGAAGTTTGGAACAAAGCTAAAATAGTACAACAAAAAATGGGCGGTTTACTTTCTGTTAATGCAGGAAGCGTTGATGAACCCACTTTTACCATAATGGAATACAAAGGCCGCGGTGCCAAAAATAAAAAGCCTTATGTTTTAGTTGGCAAGGGCGTTGTTTATGACACAGGCGGATTAAGTTTAAAGCCGACACCAAACAGCATGGATTTAATGAAATGCGATATGGCCGGAGCCGCAGCAGTTGGCTGTACAATGTACGCGATTGCAAAAGCTAAATTACCTGTTCATGTTATCGGATTAGTTCCTGCAACAGATAACCGTCCCGGCTTTAATGCCTTTGCGCCCGGAGATATTATTACGATGATGGACGGAAGTACAGTGGAGATGTTAAACTCAGATGCCGAAGGAAGAATGATATTAGCAGATGCATTACATTATGCAAAAAAATATAATCCTGAATTAACAATTGATTTAGCAACATTAACAGGCGCCGCCGCTGCAGCAATTGGTCAGTACGGAATTGTAGCTATGGGCAATGCTCCTGAAAAACACATTGGGAAATTAAATGCAAGCGGTTCACGTGTACATGAACGCCTCGCCGTTTTTCCTTTCTGGGAGGATTATTATGAATTGATGAAATCAGATATTGCTGACATGAAAAATATTGGTGGTCCTTACGGCGGCTCCATTACAGCGGGAAAATTTTTAGAGAAATTTACCAATTACCCTTACATACATTTGGATATTGCAGGACCTGCTTTTGTTACCGCAAAAGACAGTTACCGCGGCAAAGGCGGTACAGGTGTTGGTGTAAGATTGTTGTTTGATTTTTTTGCGAATAAATAAACTAAAATTTCGAATGAAGTTTAAAGCACTCATTGGTTTATTTGTATTTACATTCATATGTAATAGGGCTGTTTTTTCCCAAAACACAACTTATTCTCTTATTGTAATCCATTATGATCCTGCTAGCAAAGGCGAATTTAAACAGTTAGTTTACAGCTATCGGTTTTTAAATGGTCATTTTGTAGGCCGCGATGAATTAATGACGTTTAAAGGCAGGGTTATGGATGGTAAAAAAGAAAAAGATTATATCCGTACCGACTTGGGAACAAACATCCTCTACAAAAACCGTTATTTAATTACAGGCATCGGAAATATTATTGATTTAAAAGAAAAGAAAATTTTGTACGACCAAAAAGCAAATTTGGTAAGATGCAGTAATGATAGTGCAATTTATTATACCAACGATGCTTTTAAAGGAAAGTTTTATTCTGTTTATAATTTTACCACTAATAAATTTTCTGAAGTAAAATCCCTAACCTTTAAAGCGGTGGCCGGACAAGATATTGAATTCGACCGTTCAGCTCAGCCTTATAAATTAAATTTTTATCCTGTAGATAAACCAAAAGTTGTATTGAGTACTGATGCAGGTTACGGACAAACCAATACAGAATCTAAAAGAAATGAAGTCTCGGTTTGGTGGTTGGATAAAAATAGTTTTGTTTATCCTTACTTTAATAAAGACAACACCGAAATAACTTTCATGAAAGTGACTATCGACAGCAAAGCTTCAGTTGCGGTAGGAAAAGCTGCTATCTGCCGAATGCAAAAACAATCCTTATGGTCACATCATTAAATTTAACGGAAAAGAAGTCGCCAAACATCATTTTCAGCTAAAGAATTTCCGCACCGAGCAAAACATTGCAGCCATCGTAAAAGAATTAGTGGTTGGAACAGAATCATACCAGCAAGGCCTTTCTGTGTGGAATAACAGTACCCAGAAATGGGAAAATGTGGATGCTGAAGAAGTAATCGCTTTAATCGGCTGGATTAAGGAATAGCTACGAATGACACCGATTTTCACTAATACTTCGTGTACATTCGTGCGATTAGTGGCCATATTTTAACTACTTTTGCAAAGATGTCAGACGAAAAAATTAAAATAGGTATTTCGCAAGGAGATATTAATGGTATCGGTCTTGAAGTTATTTTGAAAACTTTATTGGAGCCTTCCTTATGTGAAATTTGCACGCCTGTTTTATTCAGTTCACAAAAAACAGTTTCTTATTACCGCAAAGTTTTAGCTTTGGATGAATTAAATTTTCAAATCATCCGTGATTTCAATCAGCTCAATACTAAAAAAGTAAATCTGTTCAGTTGCTATGAAGAGGAAGTAAATATTGAGATGGGAAAACAAAATGAAATTGGAGGTAAATATGCCCTCATTTCATTAGAAAAAGCAACCGAATCCTTGTTCACCAAAAATATTGATGCATTAATTACTGCTCCAATCAATAAGCAAAACATTCAGGGACCAAATTTTAATTATCCAGGCCATACAGAATATTTAGCTGATAAATTAGGTGGCGAACCTTTGATGTTGTTATGTTCTGATGAATTAAGAGTGGCTGTTGTAACCGGACATGTTGCTTTAAAAGATGTCTCACAAAAAATTTCCTCAGAACAAATCACCAAAAAAATAAATCAGCTCCATAAATCTTTAGTTGAAGATTTCGGAATACGCAAACCAAAAATTGCTGTTCTTGGATTAAATCCCCATGCAGGCGACAACGGAGTGATTGGTGATGAAGATAAAAACATAATTCTTCCGGCTATTGAAAAAGCCTTTAACGAAAATAAATTGGTTTACGGTCCTTACAGCGCTGATGGTTTTTTTGGAAACGCAACCTACAAACAATTTGATGGCGTGTTAGCAATGTATCATGATCAAGGCCTTGTTCCATTTAAAACTCTCTCTTTTAATAATGGTGTAAACTTTACGGCGGGCTTAAATTTTGTAAGAACCAGCCCTGATCACGGAACAGGTTTTGATATTGCCGGCAAAAACATGGCTAATGGTGAATCGTTCAAAAAAGCAATTTATACGGCGATCGATATTTGTAAGAACCGCCGGCTGTATTCGAAAATCAACGAAAACCCGCTTCAGCACCAGATCATCAAAAAAGAGCGGTAGTCTGAAAACCCCTGTAACTTATTGGAATCCAGAATATAACTAAATTTATTTGGAGGTTACTATTTTTATAACATATATTTGCAGCAGATTAATTACTCACCCTGTGCGTAATTAGTTTATTAAGAAGTGGCGAGAGAATAGGCTCACGGACCCACTGGCAACCAACTAAAAGTCCTGATAAAACGGGATTGGAAAACAGGTGCCAACTCCTACTCCGATGAAAAACGGAGAAAAATAAATTAAATACGAAAAAATGAAAACAAACATTCACAACAAAAAAATCGGCGGTGGCATCACCTGTGCACGCTTGAGTATTAATTCTATCATCCATTGCACTTTCATGTGTTGTATGTGCTGCTGTTGCTGCATGTGCTAGTCATTTTTCCTTTTTTTAATTAAAAAAGAAATGCGGGCACAAACAGTCCCGTAAATGTTCTTATTTATTAAATTTTAAAATTAACAACCATGAAACCAAATAATATAAATACAATAAAAAATATCAATTTAATTGGACAAGATACTTTCCGAGAATTCCTTGAATTGCAAACCAGTTACGGATTTGCGCAAAGAGGCGGTTCTGTATTACCATTGTTTCAAAAACAACAGAGTAAAAGACTCGTGAGCGATGTAAACATTTTAGAGAAAGCCGAATTAAAAAAATTAGTGTTTAACGAAATTATTTTTGGAAACTGATATGAGCGCTAAAAATTTTAAATACAATAAAGTATTTGCATTGGAAAGCGGCCCTACACTTCCCGCTCTTGAAATTGCGTATCACACTTACGGCACTTTAAACAAAGAAAAAAACAATGTGATTTGGGTAAGTCATGCACTTACTGCCAACAGCGATGTTTTTGACTGGTGGAAAGGTTTGTTCGGGGAAAATGATTTTTATAACCCGAATGATTATTTCATTGTTTGCTCCAACAATCTTGGTTCCTGCTATGGTACAACCGGACCGCTAAGCATTAATCCGGATACAAATGCACCTTGGTTTAGTTATTTTCCGAATATCACCACGCGCGATCAGGCACGCCTGCTTGAAATTTTACGTGAACATTTGGGAATAAATAAAATTCACACTTTAATTGGCGGTTCGCAAGGGGCGCAGATTGCACAGGAGTGGACTTTATTAAAACCAGAACTCGTTGAGAATTTAATCATCATCGCCACCAACGCAAAACATTCTCCGTGGGGTGTTGCGTTTAATGAATCACAACGTTTAGCTGTTAAGGCCGACAGAACTTATTATTCGAATTCAGAAGACGGCGGACAAAAAGGTTTAGCGGCGGCGAGGAGTATTGCTTTGCTGAGTTACAGAAACTATAACACGTATCACGAAACGCAATTAGATGAAAATCACAACAAAATAAATGATTTTGCTTCTTCTTCTTATCAGCGTTATCAGGGTGAGAAATTAGTGAAACGTTTTAACGCCTATTCGTACGTGCGCTTATCCGAAGCGATGGATGCACACAATGTAGCGCGTGGTAGAGCTGAATCTCTTGAGCATGCTTTAAAAAGTATCAAAACAAAAACATTAGTGGTTGGCATCAGTTCGGATATTTTATTTCCGCCGTCAGAGCAACAATTTTTGGCAAGACATATTCCGAACGCACAATACAACGAGATAGATTCGTTTTATGGTCATGATGGATTTTTATTGGAAACAAAACAATTAACTGAAGTCATCAGACAATTTTACTCAACAAGAAATGATAAAGCAGAACAAAGTACGCTTTATCATAACCTAAAAAATAAATTAACGCTTATATAAATAGAAATTATGGGAAAGACATTAAAAATAGGATTATTTGGTTTTGGCTGTGTTGGCCAAGGGTTATACCATGTATTAAAAAACAGCAGCGGTTTTAAAGCCGACATCGTAAAAATTGCCGTAAAAAATAAAACCAAACAAAGG
Source organism: uncultured Flavobacteriaceae bacterium (assembly GCA_964601535.1). GTDB lineage: Bacteria > Bacteroidota > Bacteroidia > B-17B0 > Aurantibacillaceae > JAHEYG01. The sequence continues at coordinate 4,778 of CAZRNW010000084.1, read as the reverse complement.
CCTTTGGATAAAGGTGTGTTCACATTCGACAAATATGAAATTCTGGATAATCCGGAAATTGATGTGATTGTTGAATTGATTGACGATGCAGAAGAAGCCTTTAACATTGTGAGTTACGCTTTAAGCAAAGGCAAACATGTGGTGACCGCCAATAAAAAAATGGTCGCTCAGAATTTGCGTGAGCTGTTTGATTTGCAGCATAAAAACAATGTTTCATTATTGTATGAAGCATCGAGTTGCGGAAGTATTCCGATTATAAGAACATTGGAAGAATATTTCGATAACGAACAGATTGAAAAAGTAAGCGGTATTTTTAATGGAACCACTAATTATATTTTGACGAAAACAATTTCTGAAAAATTATCTTATCAGGACGCATTAAAACAAGCGCAGGAAAAAGGTTTTGCAGAAAGTGACCCTACAAATGATGTGGAAGGTTTTGACGCGAAATTTAAAGCGGTGATTATTGCTTTGCACGCTTTTGGAGTATTTGCAAAGCCCGAGGAAGTTTTGAATTTTGGTATTTCTACTTTGCATCCGAATGATATTAATTATGCTTCGGAAAAAGGCTACAAAATAAAATTAGTGCCTACCATTAAAAGGGTGAGTGAAAATGAAGTCGCAATTTTTGTACTGCCTAAATATGTTGATTCGAATAACCATTTGTTTAGTGTGGATAACGAATTCAACGGGGCCATTGTTGATGGTGCGTTCTCCGGTGAACAATTTTTAAAGGGTAAAGGCGCCGGAGGTCACCCGACAGGAGCGGCTGTACTTTCTGATATTTCAGCTTTGTCGTACGGTTACAAATACGAACACAAAAAACAACATCAGAACCCGGATTTAAAATTTACCAATAATGTTTTTGTGAAAATATATTTCCATTACAACCGTTTAATAGATTTGGAAAAATTAAATTTCGAAGAAATCTCCGAACGTTATTCAAGCGGCAATTATAATTACGTGGTTGGTTATGTTGCTTTAGAAAACATCATCAGCAACAAAGATTACATTCTAAAGAATAATTTATTTGTGTCTTTGGTGGGAGAAGAGATAGCGAAAAGCATTTCCGATTTAAAAACAGAAAAGAAAAGTCTGAGCAAAAGTGCTTAGACTATTCTTTCACTATTTTAATTGGTTTTGAAATTTGGTCACCGGAAATTATTCTTGCAAAATAGATTCCGGAGCATAATTCTGAAACATCAATAGTACAAACACCTTCCGTGTTAAAAATGCATTCTGATTTAGAAATAAGTCTTCCTGAAACCTCGGTTATCTAAATTTCATTATTTGACTTTTCGCTTGAGTTTGTTTTGATATTGAGTTGATTAATTACAGGGTTAGGAGATATTTCAAATTGATAACTCTTTATTTCTACATAATTAATTCCGGTACAAGCTGAAACGGTAATGCTAAAAGTAGTATAATTCATGCATTGCATATTGTTTCCTCCTACGGTAAAAGTTCCTCCACAGCCCAAAGACGCAGTAAAACAAGCCATTGAGCTGCCCGATTGTGACCAACCACAAGGTCCATTCCAAACCCACCACACTAAATCCATACCTTGTTCCTGTATGCAAACATAATCCTGATCACAAACCAAATTATTGTAATTTAAATAAATTGCCGGAGCCGGTAGTACCTGAACATATTGTGTTGTATAACTTGTACAGCCATTAATATCAGTTCCTGTAACTGTATAAGTTGTACTTACAGATGGATAAGGCCATAAATTAAGAACTGAACCTGTAGAAGCTGAAGGAAGCCAAGTATAAGTATTCGCACCATAGGCATACAAATTTACAGGACCTTGAGATGTTGGTGGCGGACAAATTGGATTAATAGGTCCTGCGCTTGTAAGATCTGGTCCTGCCACAATAGTTTTTGAATCAGTCGCAATAATAGAACCATCATCAGCAGATAACATAATTGTATAAGTTCCCGCCGGAGTAAAAGTAAGTACGGTAACAGAATTATTCGGAGTTGAAATTATAGAACCGGAAGGTAAAGCCGTCCAAGTATATCCTGTTGCTACATTTGTTCCCGTATTTGCAGTCACACTTATTGTACTTCCAACACAAGCGGTATTACTCATCACAAATGAAGCCCAAGAGCTTTGCGAAAACATATTGAATAATGTAACAACAAAACAAAAAGCGTAAAAATATTTCTTCATTCTCTTACTATTAGTTAAGTAAATATAACAAATCTCCTCCAAATTGTAAGTTTTTGAGGGTAAGATCGTATATTAGTATATGAAGTTATATATTTCACTTTTATGCGCCCTTTTAATAAATGTTAGTTGCTATATGAAAACAGAACAAGATAGCCCGGTTAAATACGCCGCCCTCGGCGATTCATATACAATAGGCACAGGTGCAGATCCAAAGGATGCCTGGCCCATCTTGTTAACCAAACATTTAAACGATGCCGGTATTAAAACCGAATTGGTTGCTAATCCTTCAGTAAACGGTTTCAGTACACAAAATTTAATTGACTATGAATTACCGGTGTTTGATAAATCGGGCGCGACCTTTGTCACTTTATTAATCGGTGTTAACGATTGGGTGCGGAATGTTAGTGCAAGTACATTTAATAAGAATCTGATTTTTATTTTGGATCATGTTCAGCAAAAACTAAAAAATAAAAAGAATATACTTTTAGTCACGATTCCTGATTTTGGTGTTACACCTCAAGGGGCACTTTATGGCGGCGACCGAAACATTTCGAATGGAATTTCTGAATTCAACGATATAATAAAAGCCGAAGCACAGAAAAGAGGTTTGATGGTGGCTGACATTTTTGATATTTCGAAACAAATGAAGGAAAAAACTGATTGGGTATCCTCAGACGGCCTTCACCCCTCAGCTCCGGGCTATGCCAGCTGGGAATCAGTCATTTTACCCGAAGCTAAAAAAGTTTTAGGGCAATAATTTTTGGAGATTATTAAAAAAACCTTACATTTGTCCCACAAAATGAAAAACAACACACAAATACATCATCACCATACTTACTCCAACAAGGTAAGCGTGGAAGTATTTTGTGTTCTATAAAGACTAATACAAAATCAAATTATACGAAGGCTTACCATGTGGTGAGCCTTTTTTATTTAAATAACAATATCAAAATAATATGAAACTGAGAATAGCAATACAGAAAAGTGGCCGTTTAAGCGAAGAAAGCCTCCATTTATTAAAAGACTGTGGCATTAACATCAGCAACGGCTTAGGAAAATTAAAAACCGATGCGGATAATTTTCCATTAGAAGTTTTCTTTTTAAGGGATGATGATATTCCGCAATACATTGAAGATGGCGTGGCCGATATTGGCATTGTTGGCGAAAATGTTTTACTGGAGAAAAACAAACAAGTTAAAATCATCAACAAATTAGGATTTGGAAAATGCCGTTTGTCTTTAGCTTTTCCGAAAGAGAAAAACTATAAGTCTGTTAAAGATTTGAAGGGTTTAAGAATAGCCACTTCCTATCCTAACATTTTGAATAAATTTCTAAAACAAAAAAAAGTAAAAGCTGAAATTCACGAAATAAGCGGCAGTGTTGAAATTGCTCCCGGAATCGGATTGGCTGAGGCGATTTGTGATTTAGTCAGCACAGGAAGCACATTACTGAGTAACGGATTAAAAGAAGTAACCGTTGTTTTAAAGTCGGAAGCCGTTCTCGTAGCCAATAAAAAACTTGACAAGGAGAAAACTGCCTTGCTTAATAAATTATTATTCCGGATTAAAGCATTAAGAAGCGCAAAGAGTAACAAATACATTTTATTGAATGCACCGAACAAGAAACTGGATGCTATCTGCAAAATATTACCGGGCATGAAAAGCCCGACTATTTTACCGCTGGCAGAAAAAGGATGGAGCTCGGTTCACTCGGTGGTAGAGGAAAATCAGTTCTGGGAAATAATTGAGAAACTGAAACAAGAAGGCGCGCAGGGAATTTTAGTGGTGCCAATTGAAAAAATGATTGTTTAGTAAGAAGTATAAGGAGTAAGCCCTTCGGCAAGCTCAGGATGACAAATTAAGTATAAGAATTTAACATGGAAATAATTAGATATCCGAATAAGAAAGATTGGAAGGTTTTATTAAAAAGACCCTCTCTGGATTTTTTTACTTTGGAAGAGACAGTGAGTTCTATTCTGAGAAATGTAAAAGAAAATGGTGATAAGGCTTTAAAGGAATACGCTTTTTCATTCGATAAAGTACAATTAATTTCGCTACAAGTTTCAGAAAAGGAAATTAGTGGCTCTGAAAATTTATTAAGCCAGAATTTAAAAGAAGCTATTCAAACCGCTAAATACAATATTGAAAAATTTCACGATTCACAAAAAGAAGAAGCGAAAGTAGTTGAAACATCAAAAGGTGTTTTATGCTGGAGAAAATCAATAGGAATTGAAAAAGTGGGTTTATATATTCCCGGAGGAACCGCTCCACTCTTCTCTACTGTTTTAATGCTAGGTGTTCCTGCTCGAATTGCCGGGTGCAAAGAAATTATTTTGTGTACACCTTGTGATAAGAACGGAACCATTAATCCTGCCATTTTATTTACAGCAAAATTAGTTGGTATAACAACAATATTTAAGGTTGGAGGCGCACAAGCTATTGCAGCAATGGCGTACGGAACAGAAAGCATTCCCCAAGTATATAAAATATTTGGTCCCGGGAATCAATATGTAACTTGTGCGAAACAATTAGTGAATAAAGAAGGCATTGCCATTGATATGCCGGCCGGACCATCAGAAGTTGCAGTGTTAGCAGACGAAACT
>CAZRNW010000083.1:0-10057 GCA_964601535.1 uncultured Flavobacteriaceae bacterium | reverse complement strand
GAAACTTTAAAAGACAGTAAGCTGGTTAAGAAACGCGAAGAGCATCATTACGATAAAAAAGTAGAAGTGGATGTGTTGGTAGAGAAAATGCAGGAATATTATTCCATCCGCTGTGTGCCGCAAATTGCAGGACCAATTGTTGATACGATTGCTTACGCGAAAGAAGTTTTAATAAACGAAATTAATTCGGCAAACGATAATCCAATTGTGGACTGGGAAAGAAAAAATGTTTATCACGGCGGTAATTTTCATGGCGATTACGTTGCGCTGGAAATGGATAAATTGAAAATTGCCATTACTAAATTATCCATGTTAGCTGAACGTCAGTTAAATTTTCTACTAAATGACAAATTAAATAATATTTTGCCACCATTCGTAAATCATGGTACACTCGGTTTAAATTTAGGAATGCAAGGTGTACAATTTACTGCCACATCCACAACCGCCGAAAACCAAATGTTGTCGAATCCGATGTATATTCACAGCATCCCAAGCAATAATGATAATCAAGATATTGTGAGCATGGGAAGTAATGCTGCCTTAGCCTGCAAAAAAGTTATTCTAAACAGCTACGAAGTTCTTGCTATTGAATGGATGACTATTTTACAAGCCATTGATTATTTAAAAATAGAAGATAAATTATCTTCCAAATCAAAAGCTGTATACAAGCATTTACGGAAAGTATTTCCTTGTTTTGTTGAAGATCAAGTGAGATACAAAGAAATAAAAGCAGTTCGCGATTATATATTTTATACACACTTGGAAGTATTGTAACAAGAAACTAGAAACCAGAAATAGTAAATATGAGCTACGCATTAGTCACAGGAGGATCAAGAGGCATCGGCAGGGCATGTTGCATTAAACTTGCCGAAATGGGTTACAATATTTTAATCAATTATACCTCTAACGAAACCGAAGCAAAAAAAACACAGGAAGCCTGCAAAGCAAAAGGCGTTGAAGCTATTCTTATGAAATTCGACGTAAGTAAAATGGATGAAGTGGATAAAGCTGTTGGCGGATGGATTGAAACACAAAAAGACAAACCCATTACCGTATTGGTAAACAACGCGGGAATTAATAAAGATAATTTAATGGTGCTGATGAATCCGGAAGACTGGCACAGAGTAATGGATATAGCTGTTAACGGCTTTTATTTTGTATCGCGGCTTGTTGTAAAAGACATGCTACACAAACGCAAAGGACGTGTTGTCAACGTTGTTTCATTATCAGGCTTAAAAGGTTTACCGGGACAAACAAATTATTCCGCCTCAAAAGGTGCAGTGATTGCAGCAACAAAAGCATTAGCACAGGAAGTTGGAAAACGCGGCATAACCGTAAATGCAGTTGCCCCGGGATTTATTAAAACAGATATGACCGCAGGTTTACCTGAAGACCAGTTAAAAGCAATGATCCCTATGAATCGTTTTGGTGAAGCGGAAGAAGTTGCAAATGTGGTTGGCTTTTTAGCTTCCGATGCCGCTTCTTATGTTACTGCACAAGTCATTTCAGTTAACGGAGGTTTATACAGTTAGTGAATTTGTGAAATGAGTTTGGTGAATTATGTATACTTAAAATTATTATTTTTACTTCACAAAATCACGAACTCACCAACTCATACTTAATATGAACAGAGTAGTTATAACAGGAATTGGAATTTGGTCTTGCCTCGGAAAAAATCTGGAGGAAGTAAAAAACTCTTTATTCGAAGGTAAATCAGGTATTGGTTTTATTCCCGCACGTAAAGAAATGGGTTACCGCTCCGCATTAAGCGGAATTGTTGAACGTCCTCAATTAAAAGGTATTGTCGACAGACGTATGCGTATTGGTATGCACGAACCTGCAGAGTATGCTTTCATGGCAACAGATCCTGCTCTGAAAATGGCAGGTATCGATATGGATTTTTTAGAAAAAAATGAAGTAGGAATTATTTATGGTAACGACAGCGTTGCAAAAGCAACTATGGATGCCATTGATACCATAAAAGCAAAAAGAGATACAATGCTTCTAGGATCAGGTGCTATTTTTCAAACCATGAATTGCACGGTTAGCATGAACCTTTCAACCATGTACAAATTAAAGGGTATTAATTATACTCTATCTGCAGCCTGCGCCAGTGGTTCGCATTCCATTGGAATGGGTTATTTAATGATTAAATGGGGATTACAAAATCATATTATTTGCGGAGGTGCTCAGGAAACAAACGATTATACCTTTGGCGCATTTGACGGACTAAGTGCTTTCTCAATCCGGGAAAACGAACCAACAAAAGCTTCCCGTCCGTTCGACAGAGACCGTGACGGATTAATTCCGAGCGGAGGTGGCGCCACCGTTATATTAGAAAGTTTAGAATCAGCTCAAAAACGCGGTGCAAAAATTTTAGCCGAAGTTGTGGGCTATGGTTTTTCATCCAATGGAGATCATATTTCAAATTCAAATGTTAACGGACAGGTTCGTTCACTTTCAATGGCCCTGAAAGATTCAGGTTTATCGGCAAAAGACATCGATTATATTAATGCACACGCAACCTCTACACCAGGCGGTGATAAAGTTGAGGCCCAGGCTTTAAATCAGTTATTTGGGGAGGCTAAAACCCCCGTAAGTTCCACAAAATCAATGACTGGGCACGAATGCTGGATGGCGGGTGCCAGCGAAATCGTTTATTCCATGCTCATGATGCAGAACGATTTTATCGCCCCAAATATTAATTTTGAGAACCCCGATGAAGACTCAGCCAAGCTAAATATTGTAGCTAAAACAAAGCAACAAGCCGTAAATACCTTCCTGTCAAATAGTTTTGGCTTCGGAGGCACAAATTCTACATTGATAATCAAGAAATTTGTATAAATTTGCCCTTTATTTGAATTTTTTGACATGACTAAGCAAGAGATTATTGACAAATGTATGGCCTTTTTTACCGAAGAATTTGAGGTAGATGGTACTAAAATCAGCGGTGATGCAAATCTGCGCGAAACTTTGGATTTAGATAGTTTAGACTACGTAGATCTCGTAGTTGTAATCGAAAGCAATTTTGGATTTAAAGTGAAAGGCGAAGATTTTGTAAACATTCACACCTTCGACGATTTTTATAATTACTGCTTCAATAAAATTCAGGAAAAAGCCAAAGAAGTGGCTTAATTTTGCTTATCCTTTTAAATAAGGATACCTAATGAAAAAACAATCTCCCCAATGGGATGGTCAATCAAAAGCGAAAATTTTCGGTTATAAAATTTTTGTTTTCTTTCTGAATACTTTCGGTCTTTCGCCAACTTATTTTATTCTCCGGATTGTTTCTACTTATTATTTTTTCTTTAGCAAACCCAATAAACACATCCGCGAATACCTGAAAACCGCACACGGTTATTCGAAATCAAAAGCTTTCTGGGCTGTTTATAAAAACAATTATTTGTTCGGACAAACTTTACTAGATAAAGTTGCCACAATGGCAGGCGTAAAAACAAAATTCAATATCATTCACGAAAACGGACATGTACTCGATAAAATTGCCGAGCTGGGAAAAGGCGGTATTTTAATAAGTGCACACACCGGTAATTGGGAAATTGCAGGACAAGGTCTAAACCGTTTAAATACAGGCTTCAATATTCTAATGTATGAGAATGAAAAAGCAAACATTAAAGATTACATGAATGAAGTAATGACCAAAAAGAAAATAAAAATAATCGCCATAAACGAAGAAACAAAAAGTCATATTATCGAACTACACAAAGCTTTTTCAAATAACGAATTACTGGTTATGCACGGCGACCGTTACCGTGAAGGAACTAAAACTTTAACCGCGAATTTTTTCGGAAAACCGGCAAAATTTCCTGCCGGGCCATTTATTATGGCTGCGAAATTCGGCGTGCCTTTATGTATTGTTTTTGCAAATAAAACAGATTCCAAAACATATAATTTTTATTCTACCGAACCAATTCAGGTTCCCCGTGCACGGGGAGAGAAGGAGGTTGAAGCGGCATGCAAAATGATGCTTGAAAGATACGTTAATGAGTTGGAAACCCGAGTAAAACAATACCCTCATCAATGGTTCAATTACTATAACTTTTGGGCTCAGTAATTTCCACAAAATTTTTCGCTAATAAGGCATTTTTCTGGTTCCAAAACACCCCTATTTACAGACGAATATTTCTTTGGTTTTTACTTGGAATTACTGGTTTATTTTTACATATTTGAAAGCTTTAAAAAAGACATTTTTACCACCCAAAATAACTAAAACTTTTTGCTTTGAAACCAACCAACATTAAAGATCCTGAATATTTCCACAAAGTGGTGGATTGTCAGTATGCATGCCCGGCTCATACCCCGGTTCCAGAATATATCCGTTTAATTGCAGCAGGAAAATATACTGAAGCGTATATGATTAACTGGGATTCCAATGTGTTTCCCGGTGTATTAGGCCGTACCTGCGACCGTCCTTGTGAACCTGCCTGCCGCCGCGGACGCGTAGATGAAGAACCTGTTGCTATTTGCCGTTTGAAACGCGTTGCCGCAGATAATGCCGATAAAGGTGATGTAAAAAAATTAATGCCTCAGGGACCATTTAAACCAAATGGTAAAAAAATTGCACTCATTGGTGCAGGGCCTGCTTCCTTAACCGTCGCGCGTGACTTAGCTCCGCTTGGTTACGAAATTCATTTGTATGATGAACAGAAAAAAGGTGGCGGATTTATGCGCAGCCAGATTCCATCTTTCCGTTTACCGGAAACTGTTTTAGATGAAGAAGTAAATTATATTTTAGATTTAGGCATTCACACCCATTTCACTCACTATGTAAAAAGTATGAAAGAAGAAATTCTTTCGAAAGATTATGATGCCGTGTTTGTTGGTTCTGGTGCACCTAAAGGACGAGATTTAAACATTCCGGGACGTGAAGAAGCTTCTGCCAATTTTCACATTGGAATTAACTGGTTAGCGAATGTAGCTTTTGAACATACCAACAAAGTCGGAAAAAATGTAATTGTATTAGGCGGCGGTAACACAGCTATGGATTGTTGCCGTACTGCGCGCCGTTTAGGCGGACAAAACGTTAAAGTAATTGTTCGTTCTCCTTTTGCAGAAATGAAAGCATCACCTTGGGAAAAAGAAGATGCCATGCATGAAGATATTCCTATCATCGATAATCATGTTCCGAAATCTTTTGTTATTGAAGATGGAAAATTAAAAGGCATGATGTTTGAAAAAGTTCATGCTACTTACGACGAAAATGGAAAACGCAAATTAGTACCAACCGGTGAGGCAGATGTTTTTTATCCTGCTGATGATGTGTTGTGTGCAATTGGACAGGAAAACAGTTTCCCTTGGATTGAACGCGATTGCGGAATTGAATTTGATAAATGGGAAATGCCAACTGTAAACGAAAAAACTTTCGTTTCAACAAATCCTAAAGTATTTTTTGGCGGTGATGCAGCATGGGGACCTAAAAACGTAATTACTGCTGTAGCTCACGGTCATCAGGCTGCAGTTTCAATAAATAATTTCTGTCAGGGAATTGATCTGAATAAACGCCTTGACCCAATGGTGAATTTAGTTAGCCAAAAAATGGGTATTCACGAATGGAGTTACGACAGCGAAGTAACAAGTGATATCCGTTACATTGTTCCGCAAGCCGATAAAAAAATAACGCTAAGCAACAGAAAAAAAGAAGTTGAATTAGGATTTGATCCCTTAACCGGATTTAAAGAAGCAGAGCGCTGCTTGAATTGTGATGTGCAAACTGTTTTCACTGAAAGCAAATGTATAGAGTGTGATGCGTGTATGGATGTTTGTCCTACTGCTTGTATCACCTTTACTGAAAACACTGAAGAAGAATCGGATTTACGCACCATGCTTAAAATGCCCGCTAAAAACAAAACACAGGATATTTACGTATCAGATGTATTACCTACAAAACGCGTCATGGTAAAAGATGAAAACGTTTGTTTGCATTGCGGTTTATGCGCAGAACGTTGTCCGACCTCAGCATGGGATATGCAAAAATTCTTCTATAATGTAACTAAAACACATACAGGATGTCAAAAAAATTAAAAAAGAAAGTAGTGAAGAAGACTGCGAAGAAGACAGCCAAAAAAGTAACTAAGAAAAAAGTGGTTGCTAAGAAAGCTAATAACAAATCTGCAGCTAAAGCAAGTAAAGCAACAGATAAAAAACCTGCGAGCAAGGTAAACGACTTTGTAATCCGTTTTGCAAACGTAAACGGAACCGGTTCAGCGAGTGCTAACTTTTTATTTACAAAGGCTATTTTCAGGATGGGAATTCCTGTTACACCAAAAAATATTTTCCCTTCAAACATTCAGGGTTTACCAACTTGGTACGAAGTGCGTGTTAGTGAGAAAGGTTATTTAGGCCGCCGCGAAGGAATTGATTTCATGGTAGCAGTGAATCCGCAAAGTATGTTGAGTGATGTACAGTCGGTACGCAAAGGCGGATATTTTTTATACGATAGCTCTAAACCTTTGCATTCGGAATATATCCGTAAAGACATCAACTACATTGGCATTCCTTTAATGCATATGTGTAACGAAGCCTATACAGATGCAAGACAGCGTCAGTTATTTAAAAACATTGTTTACGTTGGTGCCTTAATTGCATTATTAGATATTGAATTTTCTGTTGTAGAAGGATTATTAGCTGAACAGTTCAAGGGAAAAGAAAAATTAATTCCATCAAACGTTCAGGCACTTCAATTAGGAATCAATTATGTAAAACAACATTTTAAATATCCGCTTGATATCCGAGTTGAACGCCGCAATCTGGTAAAAGACTGGATTATGATGGAAGGAAACGCAGCTTGCGGTTTAGGTGCCGTTTATGCAGGCGCAACTTTCGCAGCGTGGTATCCGATTACACCTTCAACTTCAGTTGTGGAAGGATTCAGTGAGTTTGCTGAGGAATTCCGTACAGATGCAAACGGAAAGAAAAATGTTGCGATTGTTCAGGCAGAAGATGAATTAGCTGCCATAGGAATGGTAATTGGTGCGAACTGGAATGGTGCACGTTCTTTCACCGCAACTTCAGGGCCCGGTTTATCTTTGATGAATGAATTTTTAGGTCTCGCCTACTTCGCGGAAATTCCCGCAGTATTAGTGGATGTGCAACGTACAGGACCTTCAACAGGTATGCCCACACGTACTCAACAATCCGATATTCTCGAAGCAGCTTATGCTTCACACGGTGATACAAAACATGTTTTATTATTTCCGTCAACACCAAAAGAGTGTTTCGATTTAACAGCAGATTCATTTGATTTAGCGGAAGGCTTACAAACACCTGTCATCTTAATGACAGATTTGGATTTGGGAATGAACGACCACATGAGTCCGCCATTGAAGTGGGACGATAAACGTCAATACAAACGCGGAAAAGTTTTAGATGCTGCAGCATTAGAAAAAATTGAAAAGTTCGGTCGTTATTTAGATGTGGATAAAGACGGTATCACTTACCGTACAATTCCCGGAACGCATCCTTCAAAGGGTTCTTTCTTTACCCGTGGTACATCACGTGATGAGTACGCGACCTATACTGAAGACAGTGGGGCTTATCAGCGTAACATGGACCGTTTAATTAAAAAATGGAACACCGCGAAGAAAATGGTTCCTGCACCTGAATTATTTCAGAAAAAAAATAAATCGGAGAACGGTATTCTCTTCTTCGGAACTTCCTCTTACGCAGCGCAGGAAGCAATGGATATTTTAACCCGTGAAGGAAAGCCTGTTGATGCCATCCGTATTAAATCTTTCCCTTTCAATAAAACAGTTGAAGATTTTATTAATTCTCACAAACGTGTTTTTGTTATTGAACAAAACCGCGATGCGCAAATGAGGAGCTTGTTAATGATTGAGTTAAATGCAAGCCCTAATAAATTAATTTCCGTTTTAAATTATAACGGATTACCAATAACAGCCGATAATATTCTTGAGCAGATAGCTTCGAATTTACCGGGTTCAAAAAAATTAAAAAAGGCATAATATGAGTTACATCCGCCCAAAATTCCGCCACCCTGAATTACCTAAAAATAAATTAGGTTATTCTATCGATTATTATGAAGGTTCGCTTTCAACTTTATGCGCCGGTTGCGGACATGATTCAATTAGTGCTGCCATTATTCAGGCTAGTTACGAAATGAATATTGAACCACACCGCCTTGCTAAATTATCAGGTATTGGTTGTTCTTCAAAAACGCCGGCTTACTTCTTAAGTAATTCGCATGGATTTAATTCGGTTCACGGCCGTATGCCATCGGTTGCAACAGGCGCCAATATGGCGAACCGCGATTTAATTTATTTCGGAGTTTCCGGCGATGGCGATACTGCTTCTATTGGTATGGGACAGTACGTTCATGTTATCCGCCGTAATTTAAACATGGTTTACATTGTAATGAACAATGGCTGCTATGGTTTAACAAAAGGACAAGATTCTGCAACAGCTGATAGTGGTTCAAAAAATAAAACAGGTCATGTTAATTTATTTGAATCAATTGATTTGGCAAGTTTGGCAATTGAATTAGGCGCATCTTTTGTTGCTCAAAGTTTTTCAGGCGATAAAAAACAATTAGTGCCGCTTATTAAAGCCGCAATGAAACATCCCGGCTTTGCATTCATCAATGTAATTTCTCCTTGTGTAACTTTCAATAACAATGTTGGCTCAACAAAATCTTACGATCACGTTCGTCAGCACGTTGAAGCAACTGCAACAATGGACTTTGTTCCGCACATGGAAGAAATCAGTGTTGATTACAGCAAAGGCACTCACAAAGAAGTAAAAATGCATGACGGCTCCATGATTTCTTTGCACAAATTAGCTGAGAACTGGGATCCACAAGACAGACAGTCGGCAATGAATGCAGTTTTAAATGCAAAAGCAAAAAACGAAATATTAACCGGTTTATTATACGTGAGTGCTGACAGTCAGGATTTGCACTCTTTACTTCAAACATCTGACAAGCCATTGAATTCGCTTTCTAAGGCGGATTTATGTCCTGGTTCAAAAGTGATTGAAGATATAAATGCAGGATTAAGATAAATTTAATTTTTTAAAAACACCCATCAATATGAAAGTTGGAATTCCATCAGAAGTATCACAAGGCGAATTAAGAGTTGCAGCAACTCCAAAAACTGTAAAGCGTTTGCAAAAGCAGGGCTTTGAAGTTTACATTCAGCATAACGCCGGTGTAAAAGCAAATTATTCTGATAAAGAATTTGAAGAAGCAGGGGCTAAAATTGTTCCGGGCGCTTCTGATATCTATGGTAAAATGGATATCGTTCTGAAAGTAAAAGAACCAACCGCTGATGAAGTTGGTATGATGAAAGAAGGCTTAGTTTTATTAAGTTACTTATGGCCTGCACAAAATCAGGACCTGTTACAAAAATTAGCTGATAAAAAAGTGAACGCAGTTGCGATGGATGCAATTCCGCGTATATCGCGTGCACAAAAAATGGACGTGCTTTCATCAATGGCAAATATTGCGGGTTACCGTGCAGTTATTGAAGGTTCGTTTCATTTCGGAAGATTTTTAAACGGACAAATTACAGCTGCAGGAAAAGTTGAACCCGCAAAGGTTTTGGTAATTGGTGCAGGTGTTGCAGGTTTAGCTGCTATTGGCGCGGCTAATTCATTAGGTGCAATTGTACGTGCATTTGATACACGTAAAGAAGTTGCCGAACAAATCGAATCGATGGGAGCACAATTTCTAACTGTTGAAATAAACGAAGACGGCGCAACAGCTTCAGGTTACTCAAAAGAAATGAGTAAAGAATTTATTGAGGCCGAGATGAAATTATTTTTAGAACAAGCAAAGGAAGTTGATATCGTAATTACTACCGCACAAATTCCCGGCAGGCCTGCTCCGAAATTGTGGTTAGATTATCACGTTGCTGCAATGAAACCCGGTTCGGTTATTATTGATTTAGCTGCCTCTACAGGTGGTAACTGTCCTTTGACAAAGAACGGCGAAGTTTATACAACTGATAATGGTGTTACTATGGTTGGTAAATTAAATCAGTTACCAAATCAGGCATCACAGCTTTACGGAAATAACTTATGTCAT